>NZ_JBRJHB010000016.1:0-68241 GCF_053628795.1 Psychroflexus sp. MBR-150 | reverse complement strand
TTTTTTGAACATTTTAAAGAGTTGTTCTGAACTCTTGCGACCTTCCCGCATGGGCGGGACGCGATGACCGAGCGGAGTTTATCCTGATTCCGAAGCTTCGGAAGAAAGACTACACCCCGAGTGGTTTTATTTGATTGATATCGCTAAGTCAAATTAAAATGCCTTGCGGAGAGACAGGGACTCGAACCCTGGCGACGTTTGACCGTCGACAGATTAGCAATCTGCTGCATTACCACTCTGCCACCTCTCCAATGTTTTTAGAACGTTTTTTCTTAAGCGGGTGCAAATATAAATTGACTTTAAACATTTACCAAACAATACATCACTTTTTTGTTTACTTTATTTCAAAAAAGAAGAACTATTAGTAACTTTCAACTTTTAAAATTTGTATTTTAGTCAACCAAAAACTAAACTTATGATTAATAAAGTTGTTCAAAATGTCAAACAGGCTTTAGAAGGTGTTTCCGATGATATGACCTTTATGCTCGGTGGCTTTGGTTTGTGTGGTATTCCTGAAAATAGCATCTCAGAACTCGTCAACCGAAAAGTAAAAGGGGTGACTTGCATCTCTAATAATGCGGGTGTTGATGATTTTGGTTTAGGTTTATTATTAAAAAATAAGCAAATCAAAAAAATGATTTCCTCTTATGTAGGTGAAAATGCAGAATTTGAACGCCAAATGCTCAATGGCGACTTAGATGTCGAACTCATTCCTCAAGGCACTTTAGCAGAGCGTTGCCGTGCTGCACAACACGGTATTCCAGCTTTTTATACGCCAGCAGGCTATGGCACCGAAGTTGCTGAAGGTAAAGAAGTAAGAGATTTTGATGGCAAACCTCACATTCTCGAAAAAGCTTTTAAAGCAGATTTTGCTTTTATTAAAGCTTGGAAAGGCGATGAAGCTGGAAATTTAATTTTTAAAGGCACAGCTAGAAATTTCAATGCCAATATGTGTGGAGCTGCCAAAATCACAGTCGTTGAAGTTGAAGAACTCGTTAAACCAGGCGAACTCGACCCCAACTTTATCCACATTCCAGGCATTTTTGTGCAACGTATTTTTGAAGGGAAAAATTATGAAAAACGGATTGAACAACGAACGGTGAGGTAATTAATCAATGTAATATTTGTTTAATGTAACAATATATCAATTCTAAAACTTGATAATTTTTAAACTCTATGCTATGAAAAATACAGCTAAAGAAAAATCAATTGAATTTGCTTTATTAATCATAGAATATTGCGAAATACTTGAAGAAAAAAGGAAGTATGTTATATCTAAACAATTATTGAAAGTAGGCACAAGTATAGGTACTAGTGTTCGCGAAGCTCAAAATGCTGAAAGTAAAATAGATTTTATGCATCAAATAAAAATTGCTACAAATGAATTAGAAGAAACCAAATATTGGCTTATACTTTGTAGCAAATCAAAATCATATCCTAATGACAAATTAAACCTGACTGAAAAAGTAAACGAGTTGGGGTTGATTATATATAAAATACTTAGTACGAATAAAAACTCAATCAAAAATAAATAGCTATTCAGAACTATTAAAGTTTATTCATTGTTTAAATGATACATTTTTAAATTATTATATTAGAAAATTATGTTAGATAAAAACGGAATCGCAAAACGCATCGCACAGGAAGTTCAAAATGGTTACTACGTCAATCTCGGTATAGGTATCCCGACTTTAGTCGCCAATTTTGTAAGAGACGATATAGAAGTAGAATTTCAAAGTGAAAACGGTATTCTCGGTATGGGACCTTTTCCACACGCAGGTCAAGAAGATGCTGATTTGATCAATGCAGGTAAACAAACCATAACAGCTCTACCAGGAGCCTGTTTTTTTGATTCGGCGATGAGTTTTGGAATGATACGTGGACAGCATGTCGATTTAACCATTCTTGGTGCAATGGAAGTGGCTCAAAATGGTGATATTGCTAATTGGAAAATTCCAGGTAAAATGGTCAAAGGCATGGGCGGAGCCATGGATTTAGTCGGTTCGGCTAAAAACATTATTGTAGCAATGATGCATACCAACAAGGCAGGAAAATCTAAATTACTAAAATCTTGTTCATTACCAATAACAGGTGTGAAATGTGTGACCAAAATTGTAACAAATCTTGCCGTTTTAGATATTGTAGATGGTAGCTTCAGGTTATTGGAACGTGCACCAGGCGTCTCTGTAGAGGAAATTAAATCAGCTACCGAAGGAGATTTAATTATTGAAGGTGATATTCCTGAAATGAAACTATAAACCATGACCTATCTTTATATAAAAGCTTTGCATATCATATTTGTAGTAACATGGTTTGCTGGCTTGTTTTACATTCCGCGGTTATTTATTTACTATATCGAAGCTCAAAACAAACCAAAAGTAGAGCGAGATATTTTGAGCTCTCAATTACAATCTATGGCTAAACGTCTGTGGTACATGATCACATGGCCATCAGCAGTTATTACACTGATTTTTGGCGTTTGGTTATTGGTTTTAAACCCGTCACTTTTAGCTTTGGGTTGGATGCACATCAAACTGCTTTTTATCATTATTTTATGGCTTTATCATTTAAAAAACCATCAGTTATATATACAAATGAAACAAAACAAACTAACCTGGTCATCTTCAAAAATGCGTATTTGGAATGAAGTTGCCACTGTGGTTTTGTTTGCTGTAGTATTTTTGGCTGTGCTCAAAACAAGTATTGGCTGGGTTTTTGGTATATTTGGGTTAATCGCCCTTGGCTTACTGTTGATGATTGGCATCAAAGCCTATAAAAACTATCGCCTTAAAAAGGGCAAAGATTAAACTCAACATGAAATTTTCACTTCGGCATTCACTTCAACTTCGGATATTTTTGTCTATGATTGCTCTGGTGATTTTGGCTGCGAGCTTACTTGTAATTGTAACGTCATATCACTATAAAAATGAAGCCGAAAAACTACATCAAGATAAACTTGAGCGAAAAGAAAATGCCATTCGTTCTCATATAGAATACATAAAACGAACCACTACATATCCTGTCAAAACGGATAAACTCCCTTTAATTTTTAAAGACAAAATTTATGAAATTCAAGATATTCATCAAACCACAGTTAACATTTATGATTTAAAAGGCAACCTTCTCAAATCGTCTAAAGCCAGTTTTTATAAAGACAGCACTGAAACAAAAATAAAAGATGAAATCCTTGACAGCATAGCCAATTCTTCAAGCAAAAAATATGTCAAAAATTTTACAGAAAACAATCAAAACTACAAATCGTCTTATTCGTATTTGTTGGATAATTATTTTAAACCCATTGGAATTTTAAATTTAGCTTATGTTGAAGATGATGAGTTTTTACAACGAGAGCTTGGAGAATTTTTAAACTTATTATACACCGTAAATTTCATAATTTTAATAGCAGCCGTTTTGCTGGCTTTGTTTTTGTCTAAATATATCATTAAGTCTTTAAGGCAAATCAGTCAAAAAATAAAATCCACAAGTTTTGATAAACCTAATCCTAAAATAAGTTTAAAAAAAGCAGGTAGCGAGCTTAGACCTTTAATCACGGCATACAATGAAATGATAGATGAATTGGAAGTGAGTGCACAAAAACTGGCTCAAACAGAACGCGAAGAAGCTTGGCAACTCATGGCCAGACAAGTGGCACACGAAATCAAAAATCCGCTCACACCTATGCGTTTGTCCGTGCAAAGTTTTCAACATCAGTTTAGAAACAAGAACATTTCAAAAGCTGAAGTTGATGAGTTTGCCAATACTATGATTCATCAAATTGATACTTTAAGCACTATTGCAACAGCCTTTTCAGATTTTGCTAAAATGCCAGCCAATGAAAATCAAATCATCGAAATCAATGAAGTTTTAAAATTGTCTTTAGATATTTTTAAAGGTGAAAACATCAGTTTTAATCCATCTTCAAACCCCATTTTTGTTCAAATCGATAAAACACAGCTCATTAGGATTATGACTAATTTGATAAAAAATGCGATGCAAGCTACAGAAGATATTTATGATGCAGAAATTAAAATAGAAGTCAAAGAAACAACAAACAATGCCATTATCAAAGTGAGTGATAATGGCGTAGGTATTTCACAAGACATTATCAATCGTATTTTTGAACCACAGTTTACAACCAAAAACGCTGGAATGGGCTTAGGCTTAAGTATGGTGAAAAAAATCATCAATACCCATAAGGGTAAGATAGAAGTTGAATCTAAATTAAATACCTTTACAACATTTATAATTACATTACCTAAAACTAAATAGATATGAGTTACCAAAACATCACATTGAATCACGAAGATAAAATAGCAATTTTAAGGATTAACCGACCAAAAAAACTCAATGCATTAAACCGTGAAACTATACAAGAGCTCCACGAAGCTTTGACTGAAATTAAAGATGATGATGAAATTGCCGTAGTGATACTCACCGGAACTGGAGAAAAAGCTTTTGTGGCTGGTGCTGATATCGCTGAATTTGCTGATTATTCGGTTGAAGAAGGTCAAGAATTAGCGGCTAATGGACAAGACACGTTATTTAATTTTATAGAAAATTTTTCTAAACCAATTATAGCTGCAGTCAATGGATTTGCCTTAGGTGGTGGATTAGAATTAGCGATGGCCTCTCATTTCAGAACGGCTTCGACTAATGCTAAAATGGGCTTGCCAGAAACATCGCTTGGTGTTATTCCAGGTTACGGTGGCACACAGCGTTTGCCACAACTCGTCGGCAAAGGCAAAGCTATGGAAATGATTATGACGGCTGGGATGATAAATGCTGATGAAGCCTATCGTCTTGGGTTAGTCAATCACGTGTTTGAACCCGAAGATTTATTAGAAGAAACTCAAAAATTAGCAAGTAAAATCTGTAAAAATTCTATGGTAGCTATCAAAGCTGCTATTCAGGCTGTAAATGCTGGTTTTTCTTATAATCAAGACGGTTATGCAGCAGAAATAAAAGCCTTTGGTGAAGCTTTTGGCACTGAAGATTTTAAAGAAGGCACACAAGCTTTTTTAAATAAACGCAAGCCTAATTTTCCAGGCCAATAATACAGAATAAATCGAAATAACAGTTGAGCTCCTTTAGGATTGACATATTTAAATTAATGTTTATAGCTAACACCTATTCACAATTATATTTTCACGTGGTGTTTACGGTGAAATACAGACAAAATCTCATACACAAAGAATGGAAAGATGAATCATATAAATACATCATAGGAATTATATCAAAAATCAAGAGAAACATCATCAAAAAAAAGAGCTTTAAGGAAGAGTATATAGAGTTTTTAAAAACAAATGAGGTAGATTATGAAGAGTAATATGTTATTTGACAGAAAACTAAAAAACTAACCCAATAGGTGCGTCATATTAATGGTCAACCACAATCAGCTCACGTGTGTTTTTGCGTTAGGGATTGCAGTGGAAATCCCGCATACTGACCGACAGCGTCAGTAGAGGAATTGGAACGCCCAAATTAGAGAGATTTAAACAATAGTCTAAGGTTTTATATTTTTATTGTAACGTATATTTGCACAAAAAACAAATGGCATCATTACGAGAATTTATGCTGAAAAAGGGGTTTCGACGTGTGAAGTTACGATATACAGAAACGGATCATTTTGAAGTGAAAGCTTTTATAAATGGTGTTGAAGGTCGATTTATCTTAGATACTGGAGCGTCAAGCTCTTGTGTAGATTTTAGTCGGATTAAACATTTTAAGCTTTTTGCACGGGAAAGCGAAGTCAAAGCAGCTGGAGCAGGAGCGATCAACATGTTGACCAAAGTGTCTGAAAATAATGAATTACGCCTTGGCGAATGGCAGGAACCCGATGCCGATATTGTGGTTTTTGATTTGAGTCACGTCAATGAAGCACTTCTCAATCATAAAGCAACTGAAGTTGATGGCATTATTGGAGCTGATATTTTAAAACTTGGCAAAGCTGTAATTGACTATAAGCAGAAAGCTTTGTATTTGAAATAGAGTAGTGGTTTTGAAGTATTAGTCAGCAGATTCTTTTTCCAAATCAAACATTTTTTCTAACCAAGAGATACCTTCTTCGGTAGTGCCGTTAGCATAGCGGAGATGACTGGCAAATTGTCGCGTAATTTTATGAATCATACGTTCTTGCAAGATTTCGGCTTGTTTGGTGTCAAAACCTTCAATTTTTTTAGATTGATAGTCGATTTCGTTTTCGGCTAAGGTTTGTAATTTAGATTTGATAGCTTGAAGGGTTGGTGCAAATTTTCTGGTGTGCAACCACTCGTAAAAATCTTTTTTCTGCTCTTCAATAATAGCTTTAGCCTTTGGGATGCATTGTTTTCTTCGCTCTAAAGTTTCGTCGGTCATTCGTGAGAGATAATCTAAATGCAAAAGACTAACATTGTGTAAATCAGCAACATCATCGGCAACGTTTTTCGGAATAGACAAATCTAAAATAAGCAATTCTTTTTTAGGATAAATCAATTCCTTAGTGATGGTAGGTTGTTGTGCACCTGTAGCAACAATAAGCACATCGGTTTGTCTGATTTCAGCTTGAAGTTCAGAGAAATCTTTAACGTTGATGTTGAATTTTCCTGCGATTTTTTCTGCTTTATTTTTGGTTCGGTTAACCAGAGTAATGTTTTTGTTTTGGGTATGTTTAACCAAGTTTTCGCAGGTGTTTCTACCAATTTTGCCAGTTCCGAAAAGCAATATGTTTTTAGAAGAAATGTGATCAACAGTATCTAAAATGTATTGCACGGAAGCAAAAGAAACAGATGTGATGCCAGAAGAAATTTGGGTTTGATTTTTTATTTTTCGACTGGTTTGAACGAGTGAGTTGACCAATCGTTCTAAAAAAGCATTGCTGATTTGTTTCTTTTTTGAAAGATTGAATGAAGATTTGATTTGACTGATAATTTCAAAATCCCCTAAAATTTGACTATCTAAACCTGCAGCAACTTTATAAAGATGGTTTATAGCCTTGTCATTAGTATATGTGTAACCGACTTTTTGAAATGTAGGTTTATCTCCATTTGAATATTTGCAAAGTAAATTGATAAAAGTTTCTAAATTTTCTGCAAAGCCATATATTTCTGTTCGGTTACAAGTCGATACCACCATTATACTGTCTAAGCCTTGAGATTTAGCCTCCTGAAGTAAAGCCGATTTTTGACTTTGGTTCAGACTAAATAATCCTCTGGTTTTTGCATCTGCCTTTTCATAGCTGAGCCCAATTACACAGAAGTGTGGAAATTTTGAAACTTTGTATTCTATCATTTATCAAACATAAAATGCTCCACAAAATTAAGTCATTAGTTTTTTTAAAAATAACGCTATAAGTTCTATTTTTATCGTTTTATGCTAATTTTTGTAAAAACTGATAAATATCAATTCAAAATTGTATTTTTACAGTGTTAAAAGCTTTTATGAAGCATTTGTTTAGATTAATTCTAAATAAAAATAAATAAAACTAATCATAATGAATTTAAAAAATAACGCTATCGGTTCAGAAGCTGTTTTTGAGATTGAGCCGAATATAATTATAGTCAGGTTGCAAAACCCATCTGATGATCATGCTGAATTTGAATATCCCATAGATGAAAGTTTTATTCAATTTCATTTTTGTTTGAAAGGGAATATTTCGTTTGGTTTCAACGATGGTCAATACAATTTAAATGTCAAAGAAGATAAGAGTTTGCTGTTGTATAACCCCAATCAAAAGCTTCCTGTAAATCTTAAACTTTATCCCAAATCGTCAGGAGTTTCGGCATTTATTTCTCTAAAAAAACTACACGAACTATTTAGTGCTTCAACGCATTATATTGATTTTTTGACCGAAGACAATCGCGATAAAAAATATTATACTGAAGACCAAATTTCAGCATCTATGGCGGTAGTTTTGAGTCAGATTCTCAATTTTAATTTGCACCCATCGGTAGAGCATATTTATCTCAAGGCAAAGGTTTACGAACTTTTAGGCTTGTTTTTTAATAAACCAGAAGCTGCTGATATCGAACAATGTCCTTTTTTGATTGATGAAGATAATGTGAGAAAGATCAAAATGGCTAAAGAAATTGTCATTCAGCACATGGCCAACCCACCGAGTTTGCAAGAGTTGTCAGCTGAAGTAGATTTGGGTCTTAAAAAGCTCAAGGAAGGTTTTAAAGAAATATACGGAAATACGGTTTATGCCTACATACTCGATCATAAAATGGAATATGCCAGAAAGCTCTTAGAAAAAGGAAATAAGAACGTCAACGAAATAGGTTTGACTTTAGGTTACAGCACAGCCAGTCATTTTATAACGGCGTTTAAGAAAAAATTTGGAACAACACCAAAGAAGTATTTGCAGTCTAAAGTTTAATGTTTTCTAAAAGTTTTTGTTTTCAATCATCTTCGTCATCGTATTCTTTAGACATTACAAAGTCTTCCATAAATTTGGTGGTATAATTTCCTGCTAAATAATCAGGATGATCCATCAATTGTCTGTGAAAAGGGATAGTGGTTTTAACGCCTTCAACGATAAATTCATCAAGTGCTCTTTTCATTTTGTTGATAGCTTCTTCACGAGTTTGTGCGGTAGTAATTAGCTTGGCGACCATAGAGTCGTAGTTTGGCGGTATCACATAACCACTATAAACATGTGTGTCAAGCCTCACGCCATGTCCGCCAGGAGCATGAAGATTATTAATTTTACCAGGTGAAGGTCTAAAATTATTATATGGATCTTCGGCGTTGATTCTGCATTCTATTGAATGTAATCTTGGAAAATAATTTTTACCCGAGATAGGAATACCAGCAGCGACTTTAATTTGTTCTTTGATCAAGTCATGTTCAACAACTTCTTCAGTAATAGGATGTTCAACTTGAATTCTGGTATTCATTTCCATGAAATAGAAATTCTTGTGTTTATCTACAAGAAATTCAATGGTTCCTGCACCTTCATATTTAATATATTCAGCAGCTTTAATAGCGGCATTACCCATTTTTTCACGTAGGGCTTTAGTCATAAAAGGTGAAGGCGTTTCTTCGGTCAATTTTTGGTGTCGTCGTTGTATAGAGCAATCTCTTTCTGAAAGATGACAAGCTTTGCCTGTTTGATCACCAACGATTTGTATTTCGATATGTCTTGGTTCTTCGATGAGTTTTTCCATATACATATCGTCATTGCCAAAAGCAGCTTTTGATTCTTGGCGTGCAGACTCCCATGCTTTTTCTAAATCATCTTCTTTCCAAACGGCACGCATACCTTTTCCGCCACCACCAGCCGTAGCTTTAAGCATCACGGGATAGCCTGTTTTTTCAGCAACTTTTTGGCAATCTTTAAAATCTTTGATAATGCCATCAGATCCAGGAACACAAGGCACGCCAGCAGCTTTCATAGTAGCTTTTGCCGTGGCTTTGTCTCCCATTTTAGAAATCATTTCAGGTGAAGCACCTATGAATTTGATATCGTGTTCTTTACAAATTTTAGAAAAGTTGGCATTTTCTGACAAGAATCCGTAGCCAGGATGGATTGCATCTGCATTAGTGATTTCGGCTGCTGAAATAATATTTGGGATCTTTAAATAAGATTCATTACTTGCGGCTGGACCAATGCAAACGGCTTCATCGGCAAATCTTACGTGTAAGCTTTCTTTGTCTGCAGTAGAATATACTGCAACGGTTTTGATGCCCATTTCCTTACAAGTTCTGATAATACGCAAGGCGATTTCACCTCTATTGGCAATTAGTATTTTTTTGAACATACCTTTTTATAGATTTAAATCATTAATCACAAGTCGCTGAAAATTCTTTTATGATGGATCAACGAGGAATAAAGGTTGATCAAATTCAACCGGTGTGGCATCGTCAACCAACACTTTTACAATTTTACCTGAAACTTCACTTTCAATTTCGTTGAAAAGCTTCATAGCTTCTATGGTACAGAGCACATCGCCTTCTTTGATGGTATCTCCAACTTCTACAAATACAGGTTTGTCTGGTGAAGGTTTTCTATAAAAGGTTCCTATGATTGGCGATTTTATAGTAACCAAATTGTCATCTTCTTTGGTGTCCTTAGATTCTGCACTTTCTTCTGATTGATGAGTGCTTTGTTGTTGCACGGGTTGAGGTGCAGCGGTTTGATGTTGAACGGCACCGACAGGAATTTGCTGAACAATAGTTTCTTTATTATCGTCGCTTGATCCAGTTCTAATGGTAATTTTTACATCATCCATTTCCAGTTTTACTTCACTGGCTCCAGAATTAGCGACAAACTTAATAAGATTTTGAATTTGCTTTAAATTCATAGTGTTTAGATTTAGGTTTAGGAATTATAGGCCCATTTTAAATAGATGGCACCCCATGAAAATCCACCGCCAAAAGCGGCAAATATAATATTATCTCCTTTTTTGAGTCGATGTTCATAATCTGTTAATAACAGTGGTAGTGTTGCTGAGGTTGTATTGCCATAACGGTGTATATTCATCAATACTTTGTCTTCAACTATATTCATCCGCTTTGAAGTGGCATCGATGATCCTTTTGTTGGCTTGATGAGCAACTAACCAATCAATATCATCTGAAGATAAGCTATTGCGTTCCATAATTTTTGCACTGACATCAGCCATGTTTGAAACTGCAAATTTAAAAACGGTTCGTCCATCTTGAAAAACATAGTGCTGACGGTTTGCAACTGTATTTTCATCAGCTGGTAGTATAGATCCGCCAGCTTCTATTTTGAGATAGTTTCTGCCGATACCATCAGTTCTCAGATATTCATCTTGCAAACCTAAGCCTTCAAAGTTAGGTTCAAAAAGCACACAACCTGCTCCATCGCCAAATATAATACAAGTTGATCTGTCTTCATAATCTATTATTGATGACATTTTATCAGCTCCAACTAAAAGAATTTTTTTGTAACGACCCGATTCAATATAACTTGCAGCAGTTGACATGCCAAATAAAAAACTTGAACAAGCGGCTTGCAAGTCGTAAGAGAATGCATTTGTAGCACCTATTTTGCTTGCAACATAAGCAGAGGTTGAAGCTACAGGCATATCGGGTGTGGCGGTTGCTACAATGAGTAGGTCAATTTCTTTAGGGTCTAAACCACATTTGTCGATAAGGTTTTCACATGCTTTTATGGCGAGAAAAGAAGAGCCTTTACCTTTTTCTTTTAAAATTCGCCGTTCTTTAATGCCAGTTCTCGTCGTTATCCACTCATCAGTAGTATCCACCATTTGTTCAAGATCCTTATTGCTAAGAATGTCTTCTGGAACATAAAAACCCGTAGCTGTTATGGCAGCGGTAACTTTTTGCATAAGTTATTTTTAAGTCATTTGATAACAGCTAGGCTGAAATAAAATGAGGCTAAAACCAAATTTAATATGATGCAAAGTAAAATCATTTTTGGGGTATATCAAAAATCTTATACAATATTTAATTAACATCTATTTAAATTTAACATTACAAAATATTTTAAATTTATGTTTAAAATATTAAATATCAAATAATTATAAGTCAAATTTTATGCCTTGTGCTAATGGTAATTCAGAGGTATAGTTTATGGTGTTGGTTTGTCTTCTCATATAAACTTTCCAAGCATCTGAGCCAGATTCTCTTCCACCACCAGTTTCTTTTTCGCCACCAAATGCACCGCCAATTTCAGCACCAGAAGTTCCAATATTGACATTGGCTATACCACAATCTGAGCCTTGAGCCGATAAAAACTGTTCGGCTTCTCTAAGGTTGTTTGTCATAATTGCTGAAGATAAGCCTTGAACAACGTCGTTTTGGATTTGAATGGCTTCACTTAAATCACCTTTGTATTTAATGAGGTAGAGGATTGGGGCAAAAGTTTCTTCTTGAACAATTTTAAAATGATTTTCAGCTTCGGCAATTGCTGGTTTCACGTAGCAACCACTTTCGTAACCTTCACCTTCTAAAACACCGCCTTCTACCAAAACATTACCACCTTCTTTTTTAACCGTTTTAAGTGCATTGAGATAGTTATTGACTGAATCTTTATCAATCAAAGGTCCCATATGGTTATTTTCATCTAAAGGATTTCCGATTTTGATTTGTTTGTATGCATCTGTAATGGCATTTTTCACTTCATCGTACACCGATTCGTGAATGATAAGTCGTCTGGTAGAAGTGCAGCGTTGTCCACAAGTACCAACAGCACCAAAAACCGCACCTATAACTGTATTTTTGATATCAGCATCGGGTGTGATGATGATGGCATTGTTACCGCCAAGTTCCAGAAGTGATTTCCCCAGACGTTTAGCTACATCTTGGGCTACAATTTTACCCATTCTTATAGAGCCTGTAGCCGAAATAAGCGGAATACGCTTATCGTTTGTCATCAGTTTACCGACTTTATAATCGCCAGTAATTAAAGATGAAATCCCATCAGGAACATTATTTTCTTTAAAAACCCGAGCTGCTATTTTTTGGCAAGCTACAGAAGTTAATGGTGTTTTTTCAGAACCTTTCCAAATACAGGCATCGCCACATACCCAAGCTAAAGCTGTGTTCCAAGACCAAACAGCAACGGGAAAATTGAACGCAGAAATAATACCTACAACACCAAGCGGATGCCATTGTTCATACATACGATGACCTGGTCTTTCGCTATGCATAGTAAACCCGTATAGTTGTCTTGATAAGCCAACAGCAAAATCACAGATATCAATCATTTCTTGAACTTCGCCAAGACCTTCTTGATAAGATTTTCCCATTTCATAGGAGACCAATTTTCCAAGCGATGCTTTAAGCCGTCTGAGTTCGTCGTTAAATTGTCTCACCACATCGCCACGCTGAGGTGCTGTCCATTGTCGCCAGGCTTTAAATCCTTTTTCGGCTTGTTGAATGACCTTTTCATAATCTTCTGCAGTAGTTTGACTTACTTTGCCAATAAGCTGACCGTCAACAGGTGAATACGACGCTATCATTTCTCCATGACCATAAAAATCTTGGTTAAACGACGTGCCGTGATTTTCTAATTGAATATCTAATTCTTTTAAGGCTTTATCAATTCCGTATTTATCGGAAATATGTGTTGTCATTTTTTTGTTTTTTTTTAAAATTGATTATTTTGATTGCGAATTTAATAATTTAAAAAACGTCTCAAGGCTTTAAAATATATTTTTTAAAAATTGAATGTTAATGAATATACTTTTTTAATTTTGGCACAGATGACAAATTATATAAAAACTTTTTTTATAAAACACAATGTGTCGGTCAATAAAAAGTCTATTGGCTTAAAACATTATCCCATTACTGTTAGTAGTGTTGGTTTTTTTTGTTTAAATTCAAATTTTCCAGAGGTTAATTTTATTAAAAAACTCAAAAACACATTTGGTGAACAGACTCAATTTACTATTTTTAGTTTGGGAAACAAAATTGAGATTGATAATGGTTATGCATTAAACAATAAGATTTTTGATTTGTTTGGTAAAATTAAAAACCCTGCACTTCATAAAGATTTGTGTGATTTAGATATATTGATTGACACAACTCAGACAGTTTCTCAAATCAAGCATTACGCCATTAGCTTAGCAAGTCAAGCTTATAAAATTTCTTTTGGATGTTATGATGATAATATTTACAATTTAAGTATAAATTTGAAGTCTTTAGATTATAATTTGTTTGCAGATGAAATTATTAAATATCACAAAATACTCGTAAATGGAAATCAATAAATTTATAGGAACAGGAGTAGCATTAATTACGCCTTTTGATGAACAAGGAAAAGTTGATACATCAGCACTTGAGGATGTGGTTCAGTTTCAGATTGAAAATGGCATAAATTATTTCGTTGTTCTGGGAACCACGGCAGAAAGTGCCACATTAAATCAAGAAGAAAAAGAACTTGTAAAAAAAACCATCATAGAGACTAACAAAGGTCAATTGCCTTTAGTGTTAGGCTTGGGTTCAAATAATACACAGGCTTTGGTTGATGAAATTAAAAACACAGATTTGACCGACTTTGACGCAATATTATCCGTTTCGCCATATTACAACAAACCTACTCAAAACGGTATTTATGCACATTTTGAAGCCATAGCTAAAGCGAGTCCCAAACCCATTATTTTATATAATGTACCTGGCAGAACAGCATCTAACATAGCACCTGAAACGGTGGTTGAATTGGCTAAAAATTTTAAAAACATTATCGGGATTAAAGAAGCCGCAGGAGATATTGTTCAAGCTTATGAGTTTATTCAGCAAACCCCTAAGGACTTTTTGGTGATTTCTGGTGATGATATGATAACCTTGCCTATGGTTTTGGGTGGTGGAAGTGGCGTGATATCCGTCATTGCACAAGGATTTCCTAAATTGTTTTCAGATATGGTAAAACTTGGTCTTGAAGGCAAAAGTCAAGAGGCGTTTAAATTGCACCACAAAATTGCACCTGCTATAGAAATGATTTTTGAACAAGGTAATCCAGCAGGAATTAAATCTGTATTGAAGCATCTAAACTTGTCTGAAGACTATTTAAGATTACCTTTAGTCAATATTGATAAAAATTTGGATAATCGTTTGAAAGATTTTATCAAAAAACTTGACTAATTGTAAGTTAACTTTAACAGAGGTAATAAATTAATTATTTTTTAGTTATAGCTTTAATTCTTAGCTTTGCAAATTATTTATGAAACAATTTATATACATATTAACAGCTTTTGTTTTACTGACCTCTTGTAGTGAATATCAAAAGGTATTAAAGAAAAAAGAAATCAAACCCAAATTTGATTTAGCAAATCGTTTGTATGAACAAGGTTTAAAAGATGGTAAAAAGAGTAAACTCACCAAAGCTATTAAACTATACGAGCAAGTTTTGCCAAGTTTGCAAGGTAAACCACAAGCTGAAATCGTTCAATTTAATACGGCAAACGCTTATTATTCCGTAGGTGATTATTTGATTTCTGGCTATAAATTTGAGCGTTTTGCAAAAGCTTTTCCAACAAGTCAAAAAGTTGAAGAAGCTATGTTTAAAAGTGCAGAAAGCTATTACAACGAGTCGCCACGTTATAGCTTAGATCAATCCGATACCCATAAGGCGATAGATAAATTACAAATTTATATCAACGAATATCCTGATGGTCAATATTTTGTAGAAGCCAACGCTAAATTACAAGAACTTAGATATAAACTCGAAAAGAAATTTTACGAAATCGCCAAACAATATCATCATACATACCAATATAAAGCAGCTATAAATGACTTTGACAATTATTTAGTCAATTATCCTGGCTCTGCTTTTAAAGAACAAACCTATTATTACAAATTTGAATCTGCTTATTTATTGGCTATTAAAAGTTTTGAGTATTTGATGGAAGAAAGATTAGAAACAGCTTTAAGCTATTTTGACGATTACAAAGTTCGTTTTCCTGAAGGCGAATTTATCAAACAAGCTCAAGAATATGCAGACGATGCCGAAGTGAGACTTACAGAATTGAAAGCCAAAAACACACAACAACAATAAACTTGTTATGAATACTAAACTCAATTATCAAGATGCTGAAATCAGCACAACCACAATCGACAAAAATAAAGTCGATGCCAAAACAAATAATATTTACGAAGCTATTTCAATTATTGCAAAACGCTCTAATCAAATCAATATGGATTTAAAAAAAGAGTTGGTTGAAAAGTTAGAAGAATTTGCAACACACAACGAAAGCCTAGAGGAAGTTTTTGAAAATAAAGAACAGATTGAAGTATCTAAATTTTATGAAAGACTACCTAAGCCTCACGCCATCGCTATGGATGAATGGTTGAAAGGCAAAATTTACTTCAGACATACTCAACAAGACGATACAGAATTATAGATGTCTGCATTAATCGGTAAGCATATATTATTAGGCATTACTGGTGGAATAGCAGCTTACAAAACAGCTTTCCTGATCAGGTTATTTATTAAAGCTGGTGCTCAAGTTAAATGCATAATGACACCTGAAGCTGAAGAATTTGTAACACCATTAACGCTTTCAACCTTATCTAAAAACCCTGTTGTATCAAGTTTTACCGATACCGAAAAAAACTGGAACAACCACGTAAAACTTGCCGAATGGGCAGATTTTATGCTTATTGCACCAGCCACAGCCAATACGTTGTCCAAAATGATTACAGGCAAATCTGATAACCTTTTGATGACAACCTATTTAGCTGCAAATTGTCCAGTCTATATTGCACCTGCAATGGATTTGGAGATGTATCAACACGATACAACCAAAACAAATCTCAGTCAACTCACAAATTCTGGTCACATTATTATTGAGCCAGAGTCAGGCGAACTGGCAAGTGGTTTAGAAGGAAAAGGCCGAATGGCTGAACCTGAAAACATTGTTGAATTTATCTCACAACATTTATTAAAACAAATGCCACTTTACAATAAAGAGGTTTTGATAACTGCTGGACCAACCTACGAACCCATCGATCCTGTAAGATTTATAGGAAACCATTCCAGCGGAAAAATGGGTTATGAAATGGCAAAAACAGCACTAAACCTCGGTGCAAAAGTGATTTTGATTTCGGGACCAACACATTTAACATTAACACATCCAAACTTAGAGTTGATCAAAATTAGTACAGCCCAAGAAATGTTTGATAATGCTATGACGTTTTATGATAATGTAGATATTGCCATTGCTTCTGCCGCCGTTTCAGATTATAAACCAAAGACTTTTCACAATCAAAAAGTCAAAACAACAGAAGATACTTTTAGGATTGATTTGGTTAAAAATCCTGATATTCTAAAAACTTTTGGTCAACAAAAAAAGCATCAATTTTTAGTTGGTTTTGCTTTAGAAACCAACGATGAAGTTGAAAATGCCAAACAAAAATTAGAAAAGAAAAACTTAGATTTTATCGTTTTAAACTCTCTTCAAGATAAAGGTGCAGGTTTTAAAAATGATACAAATAAAATAAGTATCATAACAAAAGACGATATCAAGCGTTTTGATGTTAAACCTAAATCTGAAGTGGCTAAAGATATTTTTAATGAGATCTTAAATACAAGATTTAATAACAAAGCCGATGCGTAATCTGTTCATTTTACTT
Organism: Psychroflexus sp. MBR-150; assembly: GCF_053628795.1. Classification (NCBI taxonomy): domain Bacteria; kingdom Pseudomonadati; phylum Bacteroidota; class Flavobacteriia; order Flavobacteriales; family Flavobacteriaceae; genus Psychroflexus; species Psychroflexus sp. MBR-150. Next base: position 51,202 of record NZ_JBRJHB010000016.1, on the reverse strand, counting down.
TTTGCTTTTTTAACCTTAAATATTTCTTATGCTCAAGAATTTAATGCTACGGTTACTATAGATGCCAGACAAACAGGACAAACCAGACTTAGAATCTTTAATATTTTAGAAGAATCACTTCAAGAATTTATCAACCAAACGGCATTTACTAATGAGAATTATTCAGACTTGCAAAAAATAGATTGTAGCTTTTTTATAACAGTAAACAATTACGACTCTGACCGTTTTCAAGCCAATATTCAAGTTCAAGCTTCAAGACCCGTATTTGGCTCAAATATAAAAACCTCAATACTCAACGTTAAAGACGAAGATTTTAATTTCACCTATACTGAAAGTCAACCCTTGATTTACGATGTCAACAATTTTCAGTCTAATTTGACTTCTGTGGTAAGCTTTTACCTTTATACTATATTGGGCTTAGAAGCAGATTCATTTGCATTGAATGGTGGTAATGGCTATCACGAAACTGCAAGACAAATTGTCAATGCAGCACAATCTAATGCTGGAGCTGGCTGGCAAGCTACAGGTGTTGGTTTTTCAAGGTTTAATCTTAATAATGATATTCTATCTCAAAACTTTGCAGATTTCAGACAAGCTTTTTACGATTATCATATAAATGGTCTGGATTTAATGCATAAAGACACCAGAAAGGCTAAAGAAAATATTTTAGAAAGCATTGCCTTACTCAAATCTGTCAATGATGCCAGACCAAATTCGGTTTTGTTAAGACTATTTTTTGATACCAAAGCAGGCGAAATTCAGCAAATTTTAAATGGTGGTCCCAAAATGGATATTGCTCAAACCAAAGAATACCTTTACCGCATAGCACCAGTGCATAACAATAAATGGAGACGAATTAAATATTAAAAAACGAAGTTGATAATATTCAACTTATTTCGTCTAAATTACATTGAATATTTATCTTTACGTTTCTAAATTTTTATAATTTTAAAAAGTGCTCAAGTCTCTTTACATAAAAAATTACGCCTTAATCAAAGATATTCAACTCAACTTTGAAGGCTCTTTTACAACCATAACAGGCGAAACTGGTGCAGGTAAGTCTATACTTTTGGGAGCATTGTCTTTGTTGCTTGGTAGTAGAGCAGACAAAGAAAGCTTGAGAGACACGAATGAAAAATGCATCATAGAAGCCGAATTTGATTTGTCAAAATTTAATCTAAAATCAGTGTTTCATCAATTTGATTTAGATTATGACGAATTATGTCTCATCAGAAGAGAAATAACCAAAAACAAAACCAGAGCTTTTATTAATGACACTCCAGTAAATTTAAAAATCTTACAAGATTTAAAACCATATTTGATTGATATTCACAGTCAAAACGAATCGCAATCTTTGTCTAATACGTCTTATCAATACTTGGTTTTAGATAAAATCGCAAAAAATGAAAATGTCTTAACCCAATATCAAAACACTTTAAACACTTTTAATGCTTTAAAAAATAAATTAGAACAATTAAAAACAGAAAAACAAGACGCTACAAAAAAACAAGATTACAATCAGTTTTTGTTTGATGAATTGGAAAAATCAAGCTTGCGAGAAGGACTTTTAGAAGAATTAGAAAATGAATTTCATCAGCTACAAAACGCTGAAGATATACAAAACTATTTATCAGAATCTATAGCTATTATTCAACAGGAAGAATATGGTGTATTTGATCAACTCACTAAGGTTAATCAACGTTTGCAGACCTTGACTCAATCGGTTTCAAGTTATAAAGACTTAAAAGAGAGAATACAATCAATATTGATAGAAACCGAAGATATAGCTGCTGAGTTAGAGCAAAGCTTAGAAAATGTTGAAGTCAATCCTGAAAAATTAGAAAGCATTGATAAACAACTTCAAAGCATCAATCATCTTTTGCACAAACACCAAGTCAAAACAGACGAAGAACTCATAGAAATTAAAAATCAACTTGAACAACAATTACAAGAGTTTTCAAATATTGATCAAGAGATTTCTTCTACCGAAACTCGATTAAAAGCAACAGAAGAAAAGCTGAATAGTTTATCTCAAAACTTGCTTTCAAACCGAAAAAAATCCGCACAAATTTTAGAAAAAAAACTACTCGAAATTTTAGCTCAACTCGGTATGCAAAATGCTTCAATCAATATACAGCTAACAGAAAAAGAAGAGTTTCATAAATACGGAAAAGATGAAATAGAATGGTTGTTTTCAGCCAACAAAGGCATGCCGCTCAGAGCTTTGCACAAAGTGGCTTCAGGCGGCGAAATGTCACGAATGATGCTCGCTATAAAAAGCACCTTAGCAACTTATGAAAACCTACCAAGTATTATTTTTGATGAAATAGACACAGGTGTGTCAGGTGAAATAGCCCTTAAAATGGGTGAAATTATGTTGGATATGAGTCGCCATATGCAAGTGATATCCATCACACATTTACCTCAAATTGCTTCAAAAGGGAAACAACATCTTAAGGTAATTAAAACTACTGACAAATCAGAAACACAAACCAATATTAAAAATTTAAATCAAGATGAAAGAATAAAGGAATTATCACAAATGCTTGGTGGTGACGAAAATTCAGCATCAGCAATTGCTCATGCCAAAAGCTTACTCAATTGATAATTTATTTATATTTGATTTTTATAAATTTAAAAGAAGGAGCATTTTCTTAAAATCATAAATCATAAATCAAAAATCAATATCATGTCATATAATTTATTAAAAGGAAAAAAGGGAATCATATTTGGAGCTTTAGACGAACATTCTATCGCTTGGAAAACCGCCGAACGCGTTCACCAAGAAGGCGGTCAATTTGTGTTGACTAATGCACCAATAGCTATGAGAATGGGTAGCATTAACATCTTAGCAGAAAAAACAGATTCAGAAGTTATTCCAGCCGATGCGACAAAAGTAGAAGATTTAGAACATCTTATAGACAAAGCTCAAGAGATTTTAGGAGGTAAAATTGATTTTGTTTTACACTCTATTGGCATGTCTATCAACGTCAGAAAAGGTAAACATTACACCGACCAAAATTATGATTGGACACACAAAGGAATTGATGTGTCTGCGATGTCTTTTCATAAAGTGATGCAAACTTTATATAAAAAAGATGCGATGAATGAATGGGGAAGCATTGTTGCTCTGACCTATATGGCATCGCATCGTGTATTTCCAGATTACAATGATATGGCAGAAAACAAAGCCTATTTAGAATCTGTTGCTAGAAGTTTTGGCTATCATTTTGGAAAAAAGAAAAACGTAAGAGTCAACACTATTTCGCAATCTCCAACGCCAACTACTGCAGGAAAAGGCGTAAAAGGTTTTGATGGTTTTATGGCATATGCTGATAAAATGTCACCACTCGGTAACGCCACAGCACAAGATTGTGCAGATTATACCGTCACTTTATTTTCTGATTTAACCAAAAGAGTAACTTTACAAAACCTATTCAACGATGGTGGATTTTCAAATATGGGTGTCAGTGAAGAGGTGATTAAAAAATTTACGGAGGAATAAGGCTTCATTGAAAACGATCATAAAAATTTATTGAATTTATTATTCAGAGTTTGAAATTATTTACGTTTTGATATTTACATAGGTTAGGGTCTCAATATTTAGCTATCACCTCAATCCCCTAATAAAATGTATCTTTGCCGAAAATTAAACTACTCAGGTTTATTGATTTTATTATATGAATTATTTTAAAAAAATCATTCGCTTTGCTAAACCTTACAAGGCTTATGCTGTAGGAAATATCATCGCCAATATTTTTTACGCTCTTTTTAGTGCCTTGTCTTTTGTGGCTTTAATTCCAATGCTGGATGTGTTGTTTGGCGAAACTCAAAAAGCATTAACTCAAAAACCTGAATATACAGGGCTTAGCAATTTAAAAGACTATTTTAAAGACAGTATGGCTTACTACATTCAAGACGTTGCTCAAGACGATGCCTCAATGTCTTTGTTTGTGGTTATTGCCTTAGTGGTGGTGTTATTCTTTTTAAAAAACATATCCAACTATTTGGCTTTATACTTCATCACATTTTTGAGAAATGGCGTGCTCAAAGATTTGCGCAATGCACTTTACAAAAAGACAGTAGAATTACCATTGTCTCACTATTCTGAAAAACGTAAAGGCGATACTATTGCGAGAATTACCAGTGATGTTTTAGAAATTCAACACTCGTTTTTATCTATTTTAGAATTGATTGTACGTGAGCCTTTAACTATTATATTCACTATCATCACGATGCTTTTTTTGAGTGTTAAGTTGACCGTTTTTGTGTTTATTTTTATACCATTATCAGGAATTATAATTTCGTTAATTGGTAAATCTTTAAAACGAAAATCTGACTTGGTTCAAACCGAACAAGGTTACTTTTTGTCCATTTTAGAAGAAACCCTCGGCGGACTCAAAATCATAAAAGGCTTTAACGCCGAACATATATTTTTTAAAAAATTTTCAGACTCAACCCAAAAGTTTTATGATTTTTCAAATAGGCTACTCAATCGTCAAAATTTAGCTTCACCTACTTCTGAATTTTTAGGTATTTCTGTGATTGCTGTATTGTTGTGGTATGGCGGAAAAATGGTTTTGCTGGACGAAAGTCTTGACGGCTCAACTTTCATCACGTTTATGGGCTTGGCATACAATATTTTAACCCCAGCCAAAGGCATTTCAAAAGCTTCTTATAACGTCAAAAAAGGCAACGCTGCCGCTGAACGCGTTTTACAAATTTTAGAAACTGAAAATAATATCAAAGATAAACCTGATGCCATTCAAAAATCAGACTTTAATGACCAAATTTCTATAGAAAATCTATATTTTAAATATGAAGATGAATATGTTGTCAAAAACTTTTCAGCCAAGTTGCCTAAAGGTCAAACCTTAGCACTTGTTGGTCAGTCGGGCAGTGGTAAATCGACCATTGCCAACTTGATAACACGTTTTTATGATATCGAAAAAGGTGCGATTAAAATTGATGGCATTAACATCAAAGATATCAGCCAAAATTCTCTGAGAAACCTAATGGGCTTAGTTACTCAAGACTCCATTTTGTTTAACGATACTGTTGAAGAAAACTTAAAAATCGGAAAACCCGATGCTACAGAAGCCGAAATTGAAAATGCCTTAAAAGTAGCCAATGCTTTTGATTTTGTCATAAAATTACCCAAAGGTTTGCAAACCAATATTGGCGATAGTGGTAACAAGTTGAGCGGCGGACAAAAACAGCGTTTGTCTATTGCAAGAGCAGTGCTCAAAAATCCGCCAATAATGATTCTTGACGAAGCTACATCGGCTTTAGATACTGAAAGTGAACAATTGGTGCAAGAAGCTCTTGAAAATATGATGAAAAACCGCACTTCTGTGGTTATTGCCCACCGACTATCAACCATTCAAAGTGCAGATCAAATTATTGTGATGCAAGATGGAGAAATTGTTGAGCAAGGCAAACACGCCGATCTGCTATCTCAAAAAGGAATGTATAAAAAACTGGTAGATATGCAATCTTTTCAAGATTAATGACATATGGATATTGAAGAAGAAAAAGAATTAATTTCAAGATTGTGTTCTGAAAATCAGTCTGATTCTGCTTTTACAGAATTGGTAGAATTGTATAAAGAACAACTGTATTGGCATATCCGTTACTTGCTCAAAAATCACGAAGATACCGATGATGTTTTACAAAACGTTTTTATTAAGATTTATAAAAACATCAAAAAATTTAAAGGCGATAGCCGATTGTATTCTTGGATGTATCGCATTGCCAAAAATGAATCGCTTACATTTTTAAAAAAACGATCTAAGATGTTGAAAATTAGCGATGAAGAATTGCAAACTCACATTGTTGATAATTTAAAAAGCGATGTGTATTTTGAAGGAGATCAAATTCAGTTAAAACTACACAAAGCCATAAGCACTTTACCAGAAAAACAAAAAGAGGTTTTTCAACTCAGATACTTTGAAGAAATGAAATATCAAGACATGGCTGAGTTATTACAAACTTCAGAAAGCGCTTTAAAATCTAATTATCACCATGCTTCAAAAAAAGTAGAGCAATACCTAAAATCAAATTAAACCTTTTTGAGAATCAGTCGTCTAACATACAGATGAAGTCAAGCAAATACATATCAAAAAAAAGTGGATTTGAAGTTCCCAAATCTTATTTTGAAGATTTTGAAATCGATTTTTTAAAGGCTGAAAATCAACAATCCAAAACTGGTTTTTTAGTTCCTGAAAGTTATTTTGATAGCTTTGAAGTCAACCTACCAAAATCATTTAAACTTATTCGCCTAAACGAATTTCAAAAAACCCTTGCAGTTGCTGCAGTATTACTTGTTTTATTAGGCACTTTATTGACAGGTTTAATCGTTAAATCCCAACCTCAGCAACAGCTTGATTTTAGTAAAATTAATCGCGATGAAGCCATGAATTATCTTGAAGATGAAATAATGATGGACTATGATTTATATCTTGAAGATGAAAATTTAGAGATTAATTTATCAGAGGTAAGCCTAGAAAACACAAAAATAATTAACAATATGGATGATAGTTCCATTGAGCAACTTATGGATTACTAAGTATTTAATTTATGATAAAATCAATAGGATGAGAACTTTAATTTTACTTTTAAGCTTGTTGCTATCTATCAATTTGTCCGCACAAACAGATGAAAATGATGATGTTAAATCATATAAAATTGCCTTAATTACTGAGCGTTTAGACTTAAGCCCAAAAGAAGCAAAACTCTTTTGGCCTATTTACAACAAGCACAACGAACGCTATGAAAATCTTAAGAAACAGATATGGCAACCCATCAAAAAAGATTTAAAAAATATAGATAATTTATCAAAAAAAGAAGCTGAAGCACTATTAGAAAATTATAGGAATTATAATCAAAAACGCTTCGAATATAGAGAAGATTATATCAAAGAATTGTTGACTGTAATTTCTGCTAAAAAAATAATGCAGCTCAAAAAAGCAAATTATGACTTTAATCGTAAGTTGCTTAAACAATACCATTCTAAGTAAATTGCCAAATCTTTTTTGCCTATTTTTGTCGCTTAAAACAAATGAATGCGATTACACAGAAATTTAGTGTTTGCCGTTGTAGATTGTTTACAATTGATATTTAACAAAGGTGAATATGCCGATAAACAACTACACAAGACCTTAAAACTCGATAAACGCTGGGGTTCACGAGACCGCGGTTTTATAGCAGAAACCGTTTATGATATTGTAAGATGGCAAAGACTTTATGCCGAAATAGGTGATGCACATCAACCATATAAGCAAGAAGATTTATTCAGAATGTTTGCTGTTTGGGCAACGCTAAAAGGTATTAAATTACCACAATGGCCACAGTTTCATAATACGCCAACGCGACGCATCAAAGGTCGATTTGATGAACTGTCTAAAATTAGAAAATTTAAAGCTTCCATACCAGATTGGTTAGATGAATTAGGTTTAAAAGAACTGGGCAATCTTTGGGAAGAAGAAATTTATGCTCAAAATGAAACAGCTCCTGTTGTTTTAAGAGCTAATCGTTTGCTTACAAACCGAGATCAACTCATCAAAAGCCTATCAGACGAAAATATTTATGCTCAACCTGTCAAAGCTTTAAAAGATGCCGTTAAACTTACAGAAAGAGCTGATGTTTTTAAAACAGATACTTTCAAAAAAGGTTGGTTTGAAGTGCAAGATAGTTCGTCTCAAATGGTTACAGAACTTCTGGATCCAAATCCTGGTATGCGTGTCATCGATGCTTGTGCTGGAGCTGGTGGCAAAAGTCTTCACATTGCATCTCTTATGCAAAATAAAGGTCAAATCATCTCCTTAGACATTTATAAGAAAAAATTGGTTGAATTGAAAAGACGTGCCAGACGTGCTAAAGCATTTAATATTGAAACACGACATATAGAAAATAATAAGGTCATTAAAAAATTGCACAATTCTGCTGATGCTGTTCTAATCGATGCACCTTGTAGTGGTCTTGGGGTTTTGCGTAGAAATCCTGATGCAAAATGGAAATTGAAACCAGAATTTCTCGACAAGGTTCAAAAGACACAACAAGAATTACTCCAAGCTTATTCCAAGATGTTAAAATCTAATGGAATATTAGTTTACGCTACTTGTTCTATTTTGCCGTCTGAAAACACGCAACAGATTCAAACGTTTTTGAATTCTGAATCAGGTCAGAATTTTAAACTTATTAAAGATCAATCAATTCTAACCCATAAAACAGGTCAAGATGGATTTTATATGGCAAAATTGTTAAATAACGTGAGTTCGACTTAAAAAAAATAGAGATATAATAAATTTTAGTAAAAAAACGAATTGACTTAGGGTTTCCTCAGAAAGTCAGAATTTAAAGTTATAGATTTCGGATTTGTTATAAATAGAATGGCTCCAATCCAACTTTTTAAAACCGTTGAAACGCTTAGGATTGTGCATTTTCTCCATAACCCACGGTTTAAATCTTGGGCTATGGTTTGCAAATATTCGATTGTGAATGGATTTATCCATTTTCTATGATTTCAATTTCTTCCCTGTAAGTTATTAGTATAGCAGAAGTTTAAGGGATTTTAAATCAAAAATCAATTTTTTAATATCGGATAGTGTTAAAAATTTTATTAACCGATAATAAAAATGTATATTTGTGGTATGTGGAAGATAGATTTATCATATAGAGACAAGCTACAAGCCACCTATGACAGGCTTTATGAGAAAAAAGTGCTTTTGCACAACGCAAGACCGCTTCCACAGATTGCTTTGCAAAAAATTAAAGAAGCTTTAGCTATAGAATGGACTTACAATTCCAATCATATCGAAGGCAATACGCTTACCTTGCGTGAAACCCAAATGATTTTGCAAGAAGGCATTACCATCAAGGGCAAATCACTCAGGGAGCATTTTGAAGCCAAAAATCATGAGTCAGCACTTCAGTATCTATATAAGCTTGTCCGTAAAGATTATCAGCTCAAGGCTACTGACATCTTAGATATTCATCGCTATGTTTTAAGAAGTATAGAAGATGATTATGCTGGCAGACTTCGCAATGCTGGTGTGCGTATTTCTGGAGCCAATTTTGTGCCACCCAATGCACGTAAAGTGCCAGATTTGCTCGATGAGTTGATTAGCTTCGTTACAGAAAATCCGCTTCAGCTCAACGATATTGAGTTGGCAACCGTTTTTCATCACAAGTTTGTTTGGATTCACCCTTTTTTTGATGGCAATGGTCGTACGGTGCGTTTGGTTATGAATTTGCTCCTGCTCAAAGTTGGGTTCACACCAGCTATTATTTTGAGTAACGATCGTCAAAAATACTACGCCGCACTCAACGCTGCCAATCAAGGCAAGTATTACAAGCTTAGTTTACTGATGTTGCAGGCTTTAGAGCGTACCATGAATATCTATATCGGCTCACTTCCTGACAATGATTTGGGCTTCACCGAAATTTCCAATCTGGTTCAGGAAGAAAGCCTGCCTTATGGTCAAGAATACATCAGTCTTTTGGCACGACAGGGCAAAATTGATGCCTACAAAGAAGGCAGAAATTGGTTCACCACCAAAGAAGCTATTGAGGAATATCGCACCAACCGAAAGCGAAAAAGATAATATAGGTTTTTGAAGCCAAAAACCTGCTTTCTTTTCCATAGCCCGCGGTTTAAACCGTGGGTTATGGTTTGCAAATATTTGATTGTGAGTGGATTTATCCATTTTCTATGATTTCAATTTTGTCTTTTGTTAAATCATAAAGCTGGTAAACCAATTGGTTGATTTGGTTTTCTAAATCGTCATTATCACTTATACTTTTTGCCTTGCTTTAAATCTTTTTCTCTTGAAATTTTGGTCAATTTAAAGTTTTATAATTTATCTCTGGTCAAAATGCTAACAGTCAACTCGCTGATCAAAAACGGTAAAAAAGAAAGAAATTAGACCTCGAAAAGCTAAGACAAAAAGAGGTTCAAGCTCTCATTATTTTGACGAGCAAAGTTCTTAACAAATCTTCTTCTCTAATTTGTGCAGAATTGATTCCTTTGCTTTGTGCATCGGTTTCTCTTATTAGTTCTATAGCTCGCGTTGTGTCTTTCATACTATAATTTTTAGATGCATAGATATAATCTTTCACAAAATATGGTGGAACTCCTAATGCTCTAGCTGCATTTGATTCACTTTTATTATTCAGAGCATGATAAGTCAATATTTTATTAAAGTAATTAAACATCAAACCTAAGCTTAGCAAGAGCGGATGATTTTTAGGATTTTGGGCAAAGTATTTTGCGATTTTTTGAGCCTTAAACTCATCTTTTATACCTATAGCATTTATCAATTCAAAGTTGTTGTAATCTTTGCTAATACCAACGTTATCTTCAATATGCTCGGGTTTTATTGTTGTTGATTTTGGAAGTATCTGTTTGAGTTTTTCTAATTCTTTATTGATATTTGAAATATTGTTACCGAGAAATTCTAACAACATTTTAGAAGCTTTGGGTTCAATGCTGTAATCTGATTTTTTCAGACTACTATTCATCCATTTGATGATGTGTTTTTCATAGATCTTACCTGTTTGGTAAAATTCATATTTTTTCTTAATGTCTTTGAATACTTTCTTTCTACCATCAACTTTTTTATGCTTAAAACACAAAACTAATATAGTTGAGAGTTGAGGATTGTTGACATAAGCTTCTAGTTTTTCAATATTTTTCAGTTGTTGAGCTTCTCTGACTATTATGACTTGGTGGTCAGCCATCATAGGATAACGCTTAGCAGCATTGATTAATTCTTCAATATCCGTATCTTTGCCGTACAAAATGGTTTGATTAAAGGCTTTTTGCTCTTGAGGGAGTACATTTTGCTCGATATAATTAGATATTAAATCCACAAAATAGGTTTCATCAACACCTACAAGCACATAAATGGGTTTGTATTTTTTTTGTTGAAGACGTTTGAGTAAAGCTTCAGCGTTTTCCATAAAAGCCAGTTATAATAATTTGCAATTTAAACAATATATAAGAATGCAAAATCTTAATTTTCCGAAATACGATTTTAGGTTTCAAAAATACAACGATAAAATTAGGATTTTTTCAGTCTTGAGAAAAAAATTTATTGTACTTACGCCAGAAGAATGGGTGAGGCAACATTGTGTGAATTTTTTAATTGAAGAAAAAGGCTGTTCAACAGCTTTGATGAACGAAGAAAAGAAAGTTGTTATCAACAATATGTCAAAACGCTATGACATTGTTGTTTTTGAGCCAAACGGCAAAATCCAATTGGTAGTAGAGTGCAAATCACCTGAAGTTGAAATCAATCAAGAGACTTTTGACCAAATAGCACGATACAACTTGAGTTTAAATGCTCAGTATTTGATGCTAACTAATGGATTAAATCATTACTTTTGTCAACTTGATTATAAAAATGAATCTTATATTTTTTTACAAGAGTTACCAAAATTTGATTAAATCTTGAGTATTGCTGTTGTCATATTGAACTGGAATGGTCTTGAGCTTCTTAAAACGTTTTTGCCCAGTGTAGTTAAGCATTCTGCTGAAGCTCAAATTTACGTTATTGACAATGCTTCTGCAGATGATTCTGTATCTTTTCTAAAAGCCAATTATCCCAAAATAAAAATTATTTCAAACTCAACAAATGCAGGTTATGCGGGTGGATATAATCAAGGTTTAAAGCACGTCGATGCAGATATTTATATTCTATTAAACAATGATGTATCGGTATGCGAAAACTGGTTAAAACCAATCATAGCTGCTTTTGATACGCATAATGATGTTGCGGTAATTCAACCAAAAATACTTGACTATAACAAACCAGACTATTTTGAATATGCTGGTGCTGCAGGTGGTTTTCTTGATATTTGTGGCTATCCGTATTGTAGAGGTAGAATTTTTAATACACTTGAAAAAGACAAGGGTCAATACAACAAAGATACAGAAATATTATGGGCAAGCGGAGCCTGTTTAATTGTGAAACGTAAAGTGTTTTGGGACATTGGAGCCTTTGATGAAATGTATTTTGCCCATCAAGAAGAAATAGATTTGTGTTGGCGAATACACAATTCAGGTTATAAAATATGGTATTGTCATCAATCTTGTGTCTATCATCTTGGCGGTGGCACATTAAGTGCTTTTCATCCACAAAAAACATTTTTAAATTTCAGAAACTCCTTATTTAATATCACCAAAAATGTACCATCGCCGTGGTATGTTTTTATCATTTTTAAGCGTTTACTTTTAGATGGTTTAGCTTGTGTGAGATTTTTATTTTTAGGACAATTCAAACACATTTTTGCGGTTTTTAGAGCACATTTATCGTTTTATCAAAACAGTTTTAAAATCATCAAGAAGCGTGAAAAAGCATTAATTTTTTTTAAGTATCACTCAACTTGGTCTATTGTTTTTCAATATTTTATACTGAGAAAAAAAATTTTTGATGATATAAATTAGATCTACTTAAATTGAACTCAAGTAAACTAAAGTGCTTAACAATACATCAAAAAAATCATCTATATATCCGCTGTTGATTTATCCAACGACGATATTTTTGTGCATTTCTGTTATGCTCACTTAAAGTTTTCGCAAAAATATGATACCCTGGATTGGTTGTGCTGGCGACAAAATACAAATAATTGTGTTTTTCGTAATTCAATACTGCGTCAATCGAAGAAATATCAGGCATGATTAACGGTGCTGGTGGTAAACCGGCGTACTTATATGTATTAAAAGGGGAATCGATTGTCAAGTCTTTGGTCAATACTCTTTTTATGATGGTATCTGGCTTTTGATATTTTTGTTTTAGGGCGTAAATTACTGTTGGGTCGGCTTGTAGTTTCAAACCTCGTTTAAGTCTGTTGATATAAACGCCTGCCACTTTTGGTCGTTCATCAACTTTTGCCGTTTCTTTTTGAACGATAGAAGCCAAAACGGAAACTTCTAATCGGCTAAGATTTATAGCTTTTCGTTTTTCTTCTCGAGTTGAGTTCCAAAATATTTCATATTGATGAAGTAAACGTTTTTGAATATCTTTGGGTTCAGCATTCCAATAAAACTCATAAGTATTTGGTATATAAAGTGATAGAGACTGTTGAGTCGTCATTTTTTTGGCTTTTAAAAAAGAGTCATCACTAAAGGCCTTATATATTTCTAAAGAATCGGCATCAAACTGTAATGCCAATATTCCACTCAGTTCGGCTAAGCTTTCCGCATTATTAAAAGTAATATTTATCGGTGTATTTTGGCTTCTTAACACATTAACAATATCATTGTTGTTCATATCTTTTTTTATAATAAAATGACCCGCTTGAGGTTGATATTGCTTTCGCTTCGCCACATTGACAAAACTTTTGGTGTCTTTAAGCAAAGGGGTTAACCTTTTGATAAGACTGTCATAATTGTCGTTTTTTGAGATATAAACCGAAGCCGATTGAGACTCAAAAGAAGTGTTGGGCAAAAAAACAGCTTGATAAATCATAAAGCTGAAATAGCCTAAAATCAAAACCGCTACAACCGCTATAAACAATAAGATTTTTTTAATGTACATCTTTTATTTTTTGATAAATGGCTTGAGAATGAAATTGACTATGATGAAAATTCCAGTCTTTTTGCTCGCCAGTTTTCACAAAACCGCAAGATTCAAAAAGTTTGATACTTTCTATATTATTCAATTCAATGTAGGCAAAAAATTGATGCAAGTCTAAGTGATCAAACCCATATTTTAAAACAGCTTTAATCGCTTCTTTGGCATAACCTTGACCCCGAAAAGATTCTTCTACCACAATCCCTAAGCCAGCACGTTTGTGTCGTGGCGAAAAATCATAAATATCGATAAAACCAACACGTTGGTTGTTATCGTTTTTGCAAATCACCAGTCGCAATTGTTTGACATCAAAAATATCGCGATGCCGATTGTCTAAATAATTTTTTAAAATATCATTAGAAAATGGCGTTTGGGTGTTGCTTAAATGCCAAAGCTTCTCATCGTTTTCAATATGTTCTAAAAATGACAAATCTTCAGCTTCTAAAGCTCTAAGATATATATGTTTAGCACCAAAACTCAACATTCAATCTCTCCTTTAAAGACCATTTCCACAGGCCCGATTAACCAAATATTTTTATAACCTGAAGTTGATTTTTCAAATTTGACTTTTAAATTCCCTCCAAGTGTTTCAATATCAACCGTATTAGTGGAAACCAAATTTTGATAAGCAGCAGCTATCGCAACTGCGGTAACGCCTGTGCCACATGACAAGGTTTCATCTTCAACACCTCTTTCGTATGTCCTGATATTGAGTTTGTTATCTACTAAGTGTGCAAAATTTACATTGATACCTTCTGTTTTAAAGGCTTTAGAATATCTGATTTCAGCTCCTTTTTTAGGAACATCTATGTTTTTTGTGTTTTCTACAAATGACACATAATGTGGCGAACCTGTATCTAAAACAATATCGCTATCAAAATAGTTAATTTTATGAACATCTGTCATTTTTAACTCTACTTGGTTTTCAGTATCAATTATGGCTTGATGTAAACCATCAACAGCTTCAAAAGTACATTGTTCACTGATCAAGCCTAAGTATTTTGCAAATGCAACAATACATCGTCCACCATTGCCACACATACTGCTTTCGCGACCGTCGGCGTTATAGTAAAGCATTTTAAAATCAACTTTATTAGAATTTTCTAAGCAAATTAATCCATCTGCTCCAATCCCAAATTTACGATTGCATAATTTTTTAACAAGTTTGGTATCGTTTTTGAAAACCTGTTTGCGGTTATCAATAATGACAAAATCGTTACCTGTGCCTTGGTATTTATAAAATTGTAATTGTTGAGTCATAACTATAAATTGGATGTCAAATATACAATTTTTAACCAAGTGAAATCGGGTTAAAATGTCGTTAAACTTAACGGTGTTTAGTCTTTAAAAAATTTAATTTTGAATATAAAAAATATAGAATTATGAAGAAATTTATGAGTTATCTCGGTATCGCTATTTTAGGTGGAATGATAAGCTTAGGAACTTATCAATTTTTGATTGAACCTCATCAGATACAATCTGAAGAAAATGTAATTAACTTTGACCAGCCCAAAGTGCATCAGACGGCTGCTTACAATTATTCAAATTTAGTGCCTGAGAATTTTAATTTCACTGAAGCAGCTAATAGCACTGTAAATAAAGTCGTCAACGTCAAAAATGTTTCAACTTATTCCAGTCCACAAAGTTTTTTTGAATATTATTTTGGTCAAGGTTCTGGTGAAACCAAAAAAGCAGTAAGAGGTATCGGTTCGGGTGTTATCATCACGCCAGATGGATATATCGTAACCAACTATCACGTGATAAAAGGAGCAAGTGAAGTTGAAATCACATTAAACAATAATAAAACCTATCAAGCTGAAGTGATTGGCAGTGCACCAGATAGTGATATCGCTCTGCTCAAAATTGATGCTCAAGATTTAGATTATATTTCTTTTGGAGACTCAGATCATATCAATCTTGGCGAATGGGTTTTGGCGGTTGGCAATCCATTTAATTTAACTTCCACAGTTACGGCAGGTATTATCAGTGCAAAAGGTCGTAGCCTTGATGAATCTAACAATATGATACAATCCTTTATTCAAACCGATGCTGCGGTTAATCCAGGCAATAGCGGTGGAGCTTTAGTCAATGCTAAAGGCGAATTAATTGGAATCAACACGGCTATTACTTCTAGAACTGGAAGTTATGTTGGCTATTCATTTGCCATTCCTTCCAACAATGTCAAAAAAATAGTTGAAGATTTAATAGAATACGGCAATGTTCAAAAAGCCATTCTCGGAGTGAGAGGAACTGACATTACGCCTGAAAACTACAAGCAGTTTGATGATATACAACAAACACAAGGGTTTTATGTAGCTAAAGTTGACAACGGAAGCGGTGCTCAAAAAGCAGGTCTTCAAGAAAAA
Source organism: Psychroflexus sp. MBR-150 (assembly GCF_053628795.1). NCBI lineage: Bacteria > Pseudomonadati > Bacteroidota > Flavobacteriia > Flavobacteriales > Flavobacteriaceae > Psychroflexus > Psychroflexus sp. MBR-150. The sequence goes on along the minus strand of NZ_JBRJHB010000016.1, from coordinate 35,259 downwards.
GATGTCATCATAAAACTTGACGATATCAAAATCAGAAAGTTTTCAGACTTAAGTGGGTACATCAGCTCAAAAAACCCTGGAGATCGCGTTTTAGTAACTTACATTAGAAATGGTCAAATCAAAACCACAACGGTAACTCTTGAAAAATACGAATACTACAGAATTAAAGAAATTGGCGTAGAAGTTATCAATGCTACTGATGACGAGCTCAAAGCTTTTGGCGTCAAAAATGGCGTTAAAATCAACAGGCTACTCAATGACAGTATGATTGCTGATAATTTGATAGGGATTTTGATTACCAAAGTTGATGACCAACCCGTGAAAGATATCAATGCCTTACGTGATATTTTAGATAATCGCGACCCATACAAGCCTTTGTCTTTAACGTTTACAGCACCAAATGGCGAGAGTAAAACCTATGTGTTTAGGTAGTTAAACAATAAATAAACAGTAACTCAAAAACTTCCATGATATATTTTTATGGAAGTTTTTTTATGTCTTAAAAATCCATTTTGATAAATAGTTTACAAAGAATTAAACCATTTATATTTTTATTTGTTTAAATTTGGATAGTTAAAAAATCTTAAATCTTTTTTTTCTTTGAACGAACTTATTATTGAATTATCTGACATCAGCCCTAAAGAGTTTTTCGGACATCACAACGCCAACATCGAACTCATCAAATCTTACTTTCCTAAGCTTAAAATTGTCGCTCGTGGTAACAAAATAAAAGTTTATGGCAACGAAGAACGCTTAGAAGAATTTGACAAGCGTTTTGCTATGATTTTAGAACACTTCACAAAATACAATAAGATTGATGAAAACAGCATAGAACGCATTTTAACCAGCGAATCTTCTGCGGATTATACCACGCCACAAAGTGCTTCTGAAGTTTTGGTTCACGGCGTTGGTGGTCGCAATATCAAAGCACAAACTTCCAATCAACGCAAACTTGTTGAACTGATGAACAAAAACGATATGGTGTTTGCCATCGGTCCTGCAGGAACAGGTAAAACCTACACTGGCGTTGCTTTGGCGGTAAGAGCCTTAAAACAAAAACAAGTCAGACGCATTATCTTAACCCGACCTGCGGTTGAAGCAGGCGAAAACCTCGGTTTCTTGCCAGGCGACCTCAAAGAAAAACTCGATCCGTATATGCAACCGCTTTACGATGCTTTACGCGATATGATTCCACCAGAAAAACTCGATAACTATATCGAAAAAGGCATCATCCAAATTGCCCCAATGGCATTTATGCGCGGTAGAACTCTCGATCACGCTTTTGTGATTCTCGATGAAGCTCAAAACACCACACACGCCCAGATGAAAATGTTTCTGACCAGAATGGGCAAAAACGCCAAATTTATGATCACTGGCGATACAAGTCAAGTAGATTTACCAAGACGCATCATTTCAGGACTTAAAGAAGCCTTGCTCATTCTAAAAGATGTCAAAGGCGTCGGCATCATTTATTTAGACGACAAAGATGTCATTCGTCACAAGCTCGTCAAAAAAGTGATAGCTGCATACAAATCAATAGAAAATCAAAATTAACTATACATAATTTATGTTAAAAAGCTTAACTCATACCAATTTTACATTTCCTAACCAAACCGATTATTATCAAGGTAAGGTTAGAAATGTTTATACTATAAACGATGATATTCTCATCATTATCGCCACTGATAGATTAAGTGCTTTTGATGTGGTTTTGCCCCAAGGTATTCCGTACAAAGGTCAAATTTTAAATCAATTAGCCACTTATATGTTGGACAAAACCCAACACGAAGTGCCCAATTGGCTCATCTCATCGCCACATCCAAACGTCAGTATTGGTCATAAATGCGAACCGTTTAAAGTTGAAATGGTGGTCAGGCAATATCTCACGGGTCACGCTTATCGAGAATACAAAGCAGGAAAACGAGAGCTTTGCGGGGTGAAATTGCCTGACGGTCTTAAAGAACACGACCAGTTTGAACAACCTATCATCACGCCAACCACCAAAGCTGAGCAAGGCGACCACGATCAAGATATTTCAAAAGAAGAAATTCTAAAACAAAATATTGTCAGACAAGAAGACTATAAAACATTAGAAGAATACAGCCTCAAGTTGTTTGAAATGGGAACAACACTTGCCAAATCTCGTGGCTTGCTTCTTGTTGACACAAAATACGAATTTGGTAAAACTGCGGATGGCAAAATTGTCGTTATTGATGAAATTCACACGCCAGATTCGTCGCGTTATTTTTATGCTGACACCTATCAAGAGCTTCAAGACAAGGGCGAAAAACAAAAACAACTCTCCAAAGAGTTTGTCCGTGAATGGCTAATGAAACAAGGCTTTCAAGGCAAAACAGGACAGCAAATACCCGATTTGCCTGATGATTTTATAACGCACGTTACCGATAGATATATTGAACTTTATGAAAAAATCACAAATCAAAAATTCGAACCTTTAGCTTACAATTCTATTGAAAGCGATATTAAAAACACAATTGATCAATTTTTAAAACAGTAATTATGAATTACAAACAAATTTTAATCTTAATCTTTATTATGGCTATAAGTAAATCATTTACTTCTTGCGATTCAAAAGACAAAAACGCCAAAGCTGAATTCAATTCGTCTGATGTCATCAAAAAAATGAACGTTAAAGAGAAAGCCCAATTAGTGGTTGGCACAGGAATGTATCTCCCATTACCTGATTCTATTCTAAAACAATTGCCTATAGAATTGAAGGATAGACTTGACTATAATTCAGAATATGGCAAAATGGTCAAAAAAATTCGTCAATATTTGCCAGGTTCTGCTGGTGTAACTGCCGAGTTTCCTCAATATGGCATTACCAGTCAAACCCTTGCAGATGGTCCAGCGGGTTTAAGGATTTTACCAACTCGAGAAGGTCAGGAAGGTACGTTTTACGCCACAGCATTTCCAATAGGCACTTTACTGGCATCGACTTGGAACAAAGAATTAGTAAACAAAGTTGGACATGCCATGGGCGAAGAAGTTTTAGAATACGGTGCAGATGTTTTGTTAGCTCCAGCACTTAATCTGCAACGTGATCCTTTAAACGGCAGAAATTTTGAATACTATTCTGAAGATCCATTAGTGTCAGGTAAAACAGCTTCGGCTATGATTAATGGCATCCAGTCTAATGGCGTTGGCACTTCTATTAAGCATTTTGCTGTCAACAACCAAGAAACTAATAGATTAACGGTCAATACTATACTTTCAGAACGGGCTTTGCGCGAATTGTATTTAAGAGGTTTTGAAATTGCCGTGAAAGAAGCCAAACCTTGGACAGTGATGTCGTCTTACAACAAAGTCAATGGCAAATATACTTCAGAAGATAAAGACTTATTGACTACTATTTTACGAGACGAATGGGGTTTTGATGGCTACGTCATGACTGATTGGGGCGGTGGAAGCGATATTGTAGCTCAGCTCAAATCAGGCAATGATATGATTCAACCTGGCTCACCCGAACAAATTGACGAAGTGGTCAATGCCGTTAAAAAAGGCGATTTAAAAGAAAGTGAATTAGATAAAAATGTAGAGCGAATTTTAGACGTTATGCAAAAAACGCCTAGATTTAAAGGTTATGAACCTACAAATCAACCCGACTTAAAAGCTCATGCCAAAGTTGCTAGACAAGCCGCAACCGAAGGTATGGTTTTGCTTGAAAATAAAAACAAAGCCTTACCCTTAAATCAATCCATTCAAAATATTGCTGCATTTGGTGCTAATTCTTATGACTTTATTTCAGGCGGAACAGGAAGTGGCGATGTCAATGAAGCCTATACCGTATCGCTGATAGAAGGTCTGGAAAATGCCAATTATAATATGAATGATGAATTGAAAAAGATTTATCAAAACTATATCACAGAAACCGAAAAAAACCAACCACCACCAGAAAATCAATTAACAGCTTTACTCGGTGGCAAATTGCCTATTCCTGAAATGCAATTAGATAAAGCAGTTGCTAAAAAAATGGCTAAAAAATCTGATATAGCTTTGATTACTATTGGCAGAAATGCAGGTGAAGGTGAAGATCGAAAAGCTGAAGCTGGTGATTTCTACCTCACAGACATAGAAAAATCAATGATAAAAAATGTCAGCGAAGCTTTTCACGCTCAAGGCAAAAAAGCTATTGTAATTTTGAATATTGCTGGCGTAATAGAAACAGCGTCTTGGAAAAACATTCCTGATGCTATTTTATGTACGTGGTTACCTGGTCAAGAAGCAGGTGATGCAGTTGTTGATGTATTAAGTGGAAAAACAAATCCTTCGGGTAAACTGGCAGCTACGTTTCCAAAACTTTACAAAGACACCTCAACCTCAGACTATTTTCCAGGTTATGCTGTAGAAGGTGATGCTGATGATAAGCAAGATGAGTCTGGATTTTCATTTATGAAGCGTGAGCCTTGGGAAGTGGTTTATCAAGAGGACATTTTTGTAGGTTATCGGTATTTTCAAACATTTGATGTTCCCGTTTCTTACGAATTTGGCTATGGTCAATCTTACACGAGCTTTGAATATGACAATTTAAAATTAGATAAAACCAATTTTAAAGATAATTTAAAAATAACAGTAAATATTAAAAACACAGGTGAAGTCAGCGGAAAAGAAGTGGTTCAAGTTTATGTTTCTGCACCCAATGGCAAACTGATAAAACCCAAATCTGAACTCGTTGCTTTTGGTAAAACCAAATCTTTAGAACCTGGTCAATCTGAAACCTTAAGCTTTGACATTTCTGCTAAAGACCTCGCTTCTTTTGATGAAGACAACTCTGCATGGCTTGTTGAAGCTGGCGATTATGTGTTAAAAGTTGGAGCCTCATCAGAAGATATCAAATTAGAGCAAAACTTTAAGGTAAATCAAGACATTATTGTTGAAGAAGTTCATAAGGTAATGACTCCAAAACAAGAGATTGAAGTGTTGAGACCATAGATGGCGTCAAATGCTAATGGTTTTATTGAGTTAAACCCAAATTATTCAATGGAAAATTTTTGTAGGTCGGTTTTTTCGTTTCTAACTCATAAAATGTCACTTTTCATTAAATGAAATTCAAAATTTCCAAAATCTCGAGCTGTCGCCCCAATGACAAAAAAGGAAATACCCCATGCTTTGAAATAGTCGGTTAATTCTTGTAAAATAGGTTTTAATAGTGGATGATTAAATTTTTTACTGGATATGCTGTAGTTCATTGTCAAATATTTGGTTAGCTGTTTCTACATTTCTGCCATATTTACTGTTGATTAAATCGGAATAAACTAATAGTGTGGGTGCAATGTTTTGATTAGACTTATGGCTTGGCCAAAATTTTTGTCTTATTTCTACATTGCCGTTTTTATCTGGTATGAATTTTAGGGTTTTAGCTATTTCTGGCAATTCTAAATTACTGTAGATTATAAACTCTTGAGGTTTTAAATTTTCAGTTAATAAAGCACCTGCTGGTTCGCCACTCCAAAGGATATCACCTGAATTTTGATGGATTAAAGCATTTTTCCATTTTTTTTCGGCATTGGTATCAATGAATTTCATTTTACTTCTAAAGATGCGAGGCTTTAAAACCGTATTGAACTCGACTATCCATCGCTCTAAAAGTTCTTTTTGGTGTTTTAGGACTCTTTTATCCTTAGTTTTAATTAAAAAATTTAAGTCTTCAAGTTCAGCTAATACATTGCTAACAGAACCTATTGAGATATTAATTTTTTGGGCAATTTCTCTATATGAATTTTGTAAATTTTGTGGGTTATTTAAAAGATGGAAAATAATTTTTATACCTGCTTCTTGGAATGCTCTAGACTGATTGGTATGTTGTTTTAGTGTTCTTTTTTGACCTCCTACATAAATAATTAAATCATATTCTCTTATAAAAGCATTTCCAGCTGTATCTAAATAATTAAAGCCTCTTTCCTTGAGTTGGCTTGCTCCTTCTTTAGAGATGTAGTCGGCAATAAAGATTATTGGTCTATTGCTTATATTTCTTAAATCTTCTAATTGTGACAGTATAAACCCTTGGTTAGATGCTCGCATAACTGATTTTGCCATAACGATAAACTGTGTATCTTTTATTTTTAAAATAGCATCATATTTAGCTCTCGAAGTCTCAATATCTATTGATATACCAGAGAGGCTTTCTAAGTTTGCTACTGCTTCATAAATAAAATCATTGTTTTTATACATCATATATGTTCATTATTTATTAACGTTCAGTGACAATGAACATACAAATATAATGAACGTTTCTTTTAATACTAACATTTCAACTTTATTATTCAGCATAAAAATTTTTCTAAGTCAGAGTGTCATTATTCACAAACCCTCGTCAAAGCTATGTTTTGGTCGGCTATTATGGAGGGATTATGCTCTAATGTATAATTTGGGTTTAAATTGGTGTTATTTCCCAATACAAAAAGTAATTAGTATTGATTATCAGCTATTTACGTTTTTGGGGGTACAAATAGGGTACATATTAATACCAATAACCATAAAACAAAGCCAAATTTAAGTTTATTTATTGAAGACTTACAAAATAGAAAATAAGAAACTTTCCGTTTAATATTTCAACTTAACATTGCCCTTTCAATTTCTTCGTATGGTATGCTTTCAGCTTTCTGTATTTGTTCCATTATTCGCAAATACTTTTTAGTTGGCTTTCCTGCATAAGTCTTTTTAAAGTGCTTTTGGTAAAGTTGGCTGTAAAGGTCATCTGTTCTGAAATACGCCACTAATGTTTTATCCAGTTGCCTGTACTTCTTACTTTGGGTTTGTGTTTCGTACATACAACCGTTAAAGGCTTCACGGTGTAAAAAGTAACCGCCTATTGAATACAGTTTACGGCAACGCTTGTTTGTTTGAGGGCAAAGGAAATACCAAATAAGCCCCTTACCTAAATTGGACGGCATAGAAACTAAACTTACTTTGTAGTTTCGGGGTTCATCTCTGTATTTGTAATCCAGTTCAATGTATGGGCGTTCGCTGTGAGTGTTTACATAAATAGAAATACTCCCTGTTGGGTTTCCGTTTCTGCTCCAGTTGAGTGTACCGCTTTTAATCTGTTCGGGGTCAAGGTAGCCCCAACCTTTCAACTTTGAAATAGATATTTGTAACGCTTCATTGTATAAGGTTGGAAATGTTGAAATTTTTGGCATTTGAAATTAATTTTGAAAATGAAACCTAAATAATTAAGGAACTTTAATAAAACAGTTAATCGTGCCAACGCTTTATTTTAAATTCGTCTGGTTCGCCAAAATTGTGTTTTACGCTTTCTGTTTTGGGTAATACATACGGCATAAGTTTACAAAGTATGTTCAGCCGTTGCACGGGGTCAAGGTCTTTGAGTGTTTCGGGTAACTGTTCAAGTTCTTTTTGCATTAAGTCTTTAAGGGTGTCCCGTATGTTTCCCGTCAATGGTTTATTGTATTCAGGTAGTTTGTTTTTCAACTCATTGTTGTAAACCGCAATTTGACTTTTCATTAAGTCTTGAATTTCGTTTGAATACCAACCGTCAAAATCTGTACAATCCAAATACTCAAAAACGCCTTCCAGTAAATAAACTTTCTGTTCGGTGGTTAATTCGTTTTTGTCATATTCTGAAATAATCAACTGCAAACCCTCAAAGGGCTTTTCCCTGTGGCTTTCACTTGCAATATTTATACTCTTTTCATACAACTGCATAAGTTTATTAAAGTCGCTGAATAGTTGTTTTTCTAATGCTTTACGAATGGTTTTTAAGGCGTAACCGTTCCAATGTTCGTTTTCTGTTTTAAAGTAGCTTTCAAGTGCCTGTACTTCTTTTGTGTTCATATCAATTTGAATTTATGGTTAATACTTGTTTCAATTCCTGTAATCGGTTCAGGTATGGTAAAAAAGTTCGTTTGCCGTTGTTCGCTTTCACGGTGGCAAAGTGGCTTTCAATGAATAGGGAACAATCCGTTATTGTGCTGCACCTGTTCAGCTTTACGGGTTGGGTTGGTAGTTCAATACTTGCAAAGTAGTTTTCAAGTTCTGCAATATCATTGCCCCAGTTTTCGGGCTGTTCTCTTATTGGTTCAGGTTGGAATGCCTCAACTTTGGGTAAGGGTTCAGGCTGCGAAAAAAAAGTTTTTTTTGGGGCTTCACGTTTTTCACGTTTTTCACGGGTTGAGGTTTCAACTGGTTCAGGTTCGGGCTGTGGTGTTTCTTTTATGTCCTGCTTTCTGAATAGTCGCCAATCCTGTTTTATAAGATAGTCTGCAATGTCTTTGCCTTGCTCTTTGTCCTGCTGTGGTGCTAACTGTTCCAATAAGTCCGAAACCTGAAAGTATGTACCCTGTAAACGCTTTTGTATTTCGGCTGCCTTATTGCTCCATAACTCAAAGGCTTTACCGTCTTTTGATAGGTCGGGAAACAAAAAAACATTCCTACCTTTCAGGGCTTTGCACTTTTTGAGGTTTAAACTACTTAAATTGTAAACTGCCAACCAAAGTAAGTTTGTAGGCTGTTCAGGGAAACCAAAATACAACGTGCCATAAATAGCCGTTTTAGGGGCTTCAACCAACGCAACGGGGTTGTATGGGTATTTACTTAAAAGGTGTTCGCCAAACAAACAGGAAACCTTTGTTTCGTTCTTATTGTAGGCTTCTAACCATTCGGGCAACGGCTTATTGTTTCGGGTGTGGTGCTTTTCAATAATAGAGTGTAAAAAGTCCGTGCCTGTGGTGTGGTTCTGTTCGTCAAACTGCTTTACCTGAATAGCCCTTACCTTGTTTTGAATGTCAATAAAAGGAAAGGTATTTGCCCCTTTACGGTAGCCATTTTGTACCGTACCTAAATGATACAATGAAATAACCTTTTCAATGTCCTGCACTTCAAAAGGAAAAGGAACACGCTGTAAAAGTGTTTGAATAAATGTATTCTGTTCATATCCTGCACGGGTACGGTTGAATACCTCAACGGGAATAAACGCCCTTTTGGGCTTGTTTACGGGCTTCTTTATTCGTTTTGGTTGCTGTGGCTTCCAGTCTGTTTTATTGCCTTGTTCCTGCTCCCAAATAGCCTTAGCGTAACCGTCTTTGTATGGGTTAAGAAAATAACCGCATTTGCTTTCACGGTCGCAACGTCCGTACTGTTCGGGCAAGTATTCGCCTGTTTGGGTATCAATGTACCTTACAAATCGTTTTTTATCACAATTCGGGCAACCGTGCTTTTTACTTCCTTTTTCAAATATGTAACGGTGTTCTGTATTCATCGGTTTACGGTTTAAACTGGTTTATTAAACTCTTTACTCTATCGGTTTAACAGTTTAAAAGCGTATATTACGCTTTAAACTAAACCGTCATTAAAAAATATCTTCTTCATCTTGTAAACCTTTGTAATCTCCCAACGTGTAAGGGCTTTTCCTTTTTTCTTGAAGTAACCAACCGTTATTTTTACAGTCTGTAATAAGTTCTTTTGCTCTATTATCTCCTAACTTGTTATTAAACTGTTTTTTGTAAGCCAATTTTATTTGAATAACTAAATTTGAATAAGTGAAGTTATCGCCTTTACTAAATACTTCTGTAAGTAATTGGTATTTTTTGAAGTCTTCTAAATCGGTAACATCAAATTTATTTTTCTTAGTTTCTGTTCTTATTTCAAAGTCTTCTACAATTATAGGTAAACCAAATTCGTTAATTTCAAACGCAAAAGGCTCAGGCTCTTTGTTTCTGCATTGTTGGGCTTCAACAATTGAAATATCTTTGTCCTGTTCGTTTTTAGTAACAGAAAGAACGGTTTCAGCCTTATTTATTAATTCTGTACCAATATGCCCCCTTGCGTTGTTATCGCTCTTATTTTGATGCAATACGGTTATAATATGTATGTTCTTTTCCTCTGTCCACTTTAATAAGTTACTGGCTATCATTGTGGCTTCGGCTTCATCGTTTATTGAGTTTATTAAGTCTTTTATACCGTCTATAATAACAAAGCCCAAATTTGAAGTATTATAAATTGCATATTCTATTAATTTAAGCCTATCTGACGGCTTTAAACTCCTTAAACCAAATACTTGTAAGTTGTTAGGTTCAGCAATGTTTATCTGCTTACAAATACGTTTTAAAGCTAATTGAACGTGGTATTTACCTTGTTCGGTATCAAAGTATAATACGGTGTTTTGTTCGTTCGGTAAAACTCCTTTAAATTGATTTAGTATAGTATCTTTACTTAGTACAGTTGAAACGGCTATATTGATAAAAAATGATTTTCGGCTTTTTGCTTTTCCTATTATTAATGAGAAATTGCCTAACGTACCTAATACAATATCATTATCACTTACTTGCTTCCAAGCTGCTTGAGGTGGTTTTAATTCATCAGTAGGGTTTACTCTTAATTCTTGAAGTAATTCTGCTTCGGGCTTTACTGTTAATTCCTGAATATGGTTAGTAAAGGTTTCTGCCTTTGCCAAGTCGTCAAACTGTGGGTTTATCTTAGTTGCTTTCATTGATATTGGCTTTTGTGGTTGGTAAATAGCTTTTATCACTTGAAAGAAATTGAACGCCCCTGCTTAATGTAGTGGGGCATTGCCCTATGTATGCAACAAACAGGCGTTTTTCATTGACTAACTGCGTTTTTAAACGGCAAATGTACTTTTGGTTAATTCCCGTTTCTTTTGTGAGTGTGGACGCTGTTTTTGGCTCAATAGCTGTTTTTTCAATTAACCTGCGTATTGCTTCCTGCTTAAATATTCCTTTGTAATTTGATACCTCAAAACTTTGCGCAATGGTTTTATGCTCAATTACTTCGGGAAATTTAGAAAGGGTCTGTAAATAGCTTATTAACCGCTTTTTATTCGTATCTTGTGGCTGTCTTTTATGCTGAAAAGCATTAGCCTTGTTGTTTTGGTTTTCCATTACTTCAAGGCTTTTTTATTGTTAGACAAATACGCTTCTGCTTCCTGCTCAATTTCAGCGTTTGACTTTTTGCGTCCCTCTTTGAGGTACTCCATAAGTTCGGTACTTGAAAAGTACAGGCGTTTACTTCTTTTCATTACGGGCAATTCGCCTTTACTTACCTTGCTGTAAATGGTAGGTACTGTAAGGTTTAAAAATTGTGCAGCTTCCTGAATAGTTAAGAGTTGTTCAGGCTGATCGGTGGTGGGGTTGTTGTTTTGTACTGCTTTAAGAATGTTTGCAGTAACTCGCTCCGAAATATCAGTTATGAGTTTTTCGGGGTCAATAGGACTTAATACTAAATTGTGCATAATCTTTAATTTTAAATTATGCACCAAAATTGACGGGGCGTTTTTCGGGGCGTATCGGGGCGTTGCCCTACTTACGCCCTAAATCATAGCTGTTTACTTTGCAGGTATGCTTCTATTGTTTCAGGTTCATTTGAAAGGTCTTTTACTATTGTACGCCAATTTTCGCCCCCTATTTCAATAAGGTGGCTTGGTTTATTTATGTCGTAACTGTTGGTAATATTGTTGAACTCCCTGTAAAATCTATGTCCTTTTCCTGCTCCAATTCTTTGACTTCCTATTTTTTCCAATTCCTTTTTTTGCCCAATAGGGAAACTTTCGCCTTTGGCGTTACATTCAATTAAATAGGCTAAAACATAGTGTTTAGCTGTGTATTTTATATTATCGTTTTCGGTAGTTGTTTGTTGAGGTGGTAAGGTTTGTTTCTGCTTCAAATACGCCTTGTAACGGTCTTTTAATATTTGATAGTCCGTTTTATTGATTGGTAATTTTTCAAGGCTTAAAAGTTCTAATTTTATCTTTTCTGCAAGTGTGTAACTCTCTTTGTAAGTTGCCATTCTTTGAGTAAAGAATGTTTCTTTATGCTTATCCCAGTTTTCAGGGGTTAAAATACTATCGTTGTTTCTTTGCTTTACGTCTTTATAAATTTTCCCCTCATATTCAAGGTCTGCAATTACTTCAATTTGAAAAAAGTTAAAATCTGCAAGGTTGTTTAAAATTCTTTCCTTAGTCTTATTCATTGGTGTAGGTAATATAAATTTTGTTTGCCCTTGCTTATTAAATCTTTGTGCTGCTTCTGTAATACTGTTTACTTCTATTGCTTTTGTTTCAAAAGGTTCAAATTCATTTTGTTCGGTGTCTTTGAAGTAGTCAAATATGCTTTTGGCTAATTCGTCCAGTTTATCAAAGAAAAATTGTAAGGATAAAAATGTGCCGTGTGTTTGGCTTCTGTATTCAAGGTATTGGCTTTTGTGTTTGAATATTTCGGGCAAATCCTTATTACTGAAATTATCTTTTAATTGGCGTATTTCGGTTTCAGTTCCGTTAAAATTATAACGGGGTTCGTTTTCAAAGCTGCATACATTCAATTCTTTTGCCTTTGCTTTTATCAAATTAGCTGTATTGTCCTGCAAGGTTTTAAACTTACTTTCAAGTTCAGCCTGTACTTTGTTGTACTGCAATTTGTCTTTGTAGTTCTGTTCGGGCTTTAACTGGTTTCGTTCTTTATCCAGTTGTTCCAGTTCCTTTATTAAATCGTTGTACTGGTTGAAGTTCTCAATATTTGAGTGTAGGTATTCAATAAATTGAAATAAGGCTTTTATTTTATCTGTTATCATTTGTCTTTTATGCTTTAAGTGGTTACATATCCAGTTTAATTTTATTGGCTGCTGTTCGTTTGGCTTCATCAACTATTTTGGCGTAAACCTGCGTTGTTTTCAGGTCTTTATGTCCTAACATCTTGGAAACGGTGTAAATGTCCGTACCGTTAAACAGTTGTAAGGTGGCAAACGTATGTCTGAAACAATGAAAGGTAATATCCTTTGTTATTCCTGCTGCTCCGATCCATTGAAATAGGTGTTTGTTATGGTATGCTGAATATTTAAGCCCCTCAAATACGGGTTTATCCTGTGGCATATCCTTTGGGTTTTCTGTACCCTCTGTAAAGCTGTACGCCTGTTCTGAAATTGGTAATACCTCAACGCCTTTGGTTTTCTTTTGGTTGAAGTTCAGGAAATACCCTTGCCCGTTTATGTATTCCAGTTCGCCCCAAACCATTTTTTGAATATCTGAAAACCTCAACCCTGTAAGTGCTGAAAATAGGGCTGCACGTTTCAATAAAACATCATTGCAAGGGGTTTTTACAAGTTTATTCAGTTCCTCAATAGTCAAGTATTCCCGCCTTGTTTCGTCGGCTTTAATGGGGTTAATTTTGGCGTTTAGGTCATATTGCAAAATACCGTCCTTATAAGCTTGTTTTAATGCAGCTTTAACCTTGTTAAAATACGAATGCGCTGAATTTTGGGAAAGGGTTGTTTTCTTACTTCTTTTGCTTTTGGTATTCAAAAGATGCTCTTTAAAATCCTCAAAAATCTTTTCGTTGAGGTCGGCAAATTTCAAACTGCCGTTTGTAAAATCTTCAAGGTAATTTAATGAAGATGTCCAACTGTTATAATTGCTTCCTTTTTTCTTATCGGTCAACTTCCTGAAATACTCAACAAAACATTGTTCGCCTAATTCCTTTAACCTTAGTTGTTCCTTTTCGTACTGGCTGTAAATTTCAGGCTTGTTTAAGAAGTTTTCACGCTTTTGGCGTATGCTTTCGCCTATTTTCAAGGTTTCAGTATTGTGCTGTTTGTTAATAGGTGTTTTGGGTTTCTCAAAAATGTAAAGTCCTAAAAACTCCCTGCGTGTGGGTTCGCCTGTTTCGGGGTGTGGTATCGGTGGGTAAAAGTCAAGGTACAGGCTTTTACGCCCCTTGCTTATTTTCTTTTGTCTTAAACTTACTTTTGTTGCCATTGTCTTTTATGCTATTTGTGAAAACCGTGAAAAATGTGAACGGCTGAAACAAACTTTTTTTTTACGTCAATAATTCATCAATAATATGTTTAGGTACATAAGCGTACCAACCTTTTTTTATTTTGGGTATGTTGTTTCTTTTGATTAACTGCTGTAAGGTACTTTCAGAAACTCCGTATTTGTCCTGTACATCTATTAAAGTGTAACAGTCTTTAATATCGTATTGTATCGATTCAGCTTCTTTTGTTTGGGGTTGGTTATTGCTTTGAAATAGTTTGTCTATTTCAGAACGCTTTATCCTTGTCATTCTTTGCCCCAAGTTCACGGCTGAAATAGTACCGCTTTCAATGTAGTAATATGCTGAACGTACTGAACAGTTTAATAATTGGGCTACTTCACGAACAGTTAAAAACTCTTTTGCTTTCAGTTGCTCAATAGGTTGGCTTTTTATTTGTATGGTTTCAGTATTTGACTGTTTAACCTTTTCGGCTCGTTTACGGGCTTTGTACGCTCTTTGGCTGCACTTATGGGAACAGTATTTAGTTACCGTTGTACGGGCTGTAAATTCCTGCTCACAATACTGGCAAATACGTTGTACCTCAATTTTACTGCTCATTTGATAGCTTTAAATGTCATTAAGTATATTTAAGTGCAATTAAGTGCAAAATAAAAAGGGTTAAACCCTGCTTTTTGTACCTCAACTGCATAAAGGTACAACAAAGGTACAAATTTGTACCGAATAAACGTATAACATCACAAAATAAATAGTATTTTTGTTTCAAATAAAAAGCCCAAATAAAGGGCTTAATAGTAGTTTTTAGTATGTTTTCTAAATGTTTGTTTTGTGGTGGTTACTTTCCAATACAAAAATTCCCAAAAATATTGCCCAGTAACTCATCATTTGTTACTTCACCTGTGATTTCTCCGAAGTGATACAGGGCTTGACGAATATCTATGGCGAGTAAATCTCCTGTTAAACCTGTGTTTAAGCCATCTTGAACGCGGTTCATTTCTTCAAGAGCACTTTGCAAACTGTTGTAATGCCGAGAATTGGTGATGATAGTGTCTTGATTGTGCAATCGGCCTGTATCTACATAGCTGATAAGTTCATCTTTGAGTTGATCTATTCCAGTTTTGGTTTGGGCAGAAATAAACTCAACTTCAGGAAGCTGTTGTTTGATAAACTCTCGGGTTTCTTCGCTAACTTTATCCATTTTGTTTGCCAAAATCAATAAAGGTTTGTTGGGGAATCGGGTTTTGATTTTGTCGATTTCTTTAACAATATGTTTTAAATGAGATTGATCACTTTCAACCAAAGACGCATCAAAGAGTTTAATCACAATTTGAGATTGGTCTATTTTTTCAAAAGTTTTTTTGATGCCGAGACCTTCTATTTTATCTTTAGTCTCACGAATGCCTGCGGTATCTATAAAACGAAACCCAATGCCTTTTATAGCCAGCTCATCTTCAATGCTATCACGTGTGGTTCCAGCAATATCAGAAACTATGGCACGCTCTTCGTTGAGCAAAGCATTCAGCAAAGTTGATTTGCCCACATTAGGCTCGCCAACAATGGCCACGGGAATGCCTTTTTTAATCACATTACCGATGGCATAAGAGTCGATAAGATCTTTTAAAGTTGATTGTATTTCAGTTACTAAATTTTGAAACTGCTCTCTATTAGCAAACTCTACATCTTCTTCTGAAAAGTCAAGTTCAAGTTCGATTAGGGATGCAAAATCTAACAATTTTTTTCGTAAATCTTTCAACTGATGAGCAAAACCACCACGCATTTGTTGCATCGCAATTTGGTGTGAAGCTGCGTTGTCGCTTGCAATTAAATCGGCTACCGCTTCGGCTTGGCTTAAATCCATTTTGCCATTGAGAAACGCCCGCATCGTAAACTCACCAGGCTTGGCTGTTCGGCAACCGTTGCGGATTAAGAGTTGTATAATTTGCTGTTGAATAAACGGACTGCCATGACAAGAAATCTCAACGCTTGGCTCGCCAGTATAAGAGCGTTGACCTTTAAAGACACTGACCAAAACTTCATCAACAATTTTTTGATGATCAATGATATTGCCGAGTTGTAAAGTGTGCGAAGCTTGTTGTTTTAAAGTTTTACCGCTTTTAGATTTGAAAATAGCATCCACAATTTCTATGGATTGTGGTCCAGAAACACGCACCACAGCAATAGCACCTGTGCCAGAAGCTGTAGCTAAAGCTACAATGGTTTCGTCTAAAATCATTTGCCTAATTTCTTACGACAAAAATAACAACTCCTTTTACGCAAATGCTCAAAGGTTTAAATATTTTTTGAAATATTCCCATGGTAGAATGACAAGGGGTTTGTCATTCCGACGGCAGGTTGTCATTCCGACGATAGGAGGAATCTCTCTTTCACGTATTGGTTTTCATTTCACCAAAAGATTCCTCTACCGAAGCTTCGGTATCAGAATGACAAGGGGTTTGTCATTCCGACGATAGGAGGAATCTCTCTTTCACGTATTGGTTTTCATTTCACTGAAAGATTCCTCTACCGAGGCTTCGGTATCAGAATGACAAGGGGTTTGTCATTCCGACGGCAGGAGGAATCTCTCTTTCACGTATTGGTTTTCATTTCACTGAAAGATTCCTCGTCACTGCGTTTCCCTCGGAATGACAAGGGGTTCGGTTCACTGAAAGATTCCTCTACCGAGGCTTCGGTATCGGAATGACAGGGGTTCACATCGAGTGTTTGGACTATAAATGTTGAGGTGTTTTGAGATGTAAAATCTTTAAGTTTAAAAAACATTACAGGCTTTGCTTTATAAAAAATAATTGTAATTTTGAGGCATTAACTAAAAGCCAATGACTCAAAATCCCTTAGTGTCTGTCATCATCCCGACCTATAACCGGGCACATTTAATCGGTGAAACTTTAGACTCGGTCTTGGCACAGACTTACCAAAATTGGGAATGTATCATTGTGGACGACGGCTCTACGGACAACACCGACGAAGTGGTTGAGGCTTACGTTAAAAAAGACCAACGTTTTAAATATTATCACCGACCTGACGAACATCTCCCTGGTGGTAATGGGGCAAGAAATTATGGATTTAAAATGAGTCATGGAGAATATGTGAATTGGTTGGACAGTGATGATTTATTTTCAGAAAATAAAATTGAAGAGCAATTAAAATTGATAAAAGGAAAATCTTATGCTGTCAGTACCTGTAAATGGGGAAGGTTTGAGCATAAAAATGATTTTAAATTAAAAGAATTAGAAATTTATAAAGATTATCAACCTGGATACTTACTCATAAAAGATTATGGTAAAAAAGGTATGTTTTTTCCTTCACATTCTTTTTTAGTAACTAAAGAAGTAATCATTAAGTCAGGTTTATGGAATGAACGTTTAAAAATCAACCAAGACGGGGAGTTTTTTTGTAGGGTTTTAACAAATACTCGTAAAGTAATTTTCAGTAAAAAATCTCATGTATTATATAGAACTAATTCCAATAACAAAACAAGTGATTTAACCTCTGAATTAAAAGCTAAACACGCTATTTTAAGCTGGAAGTTAATAAATAATCATCTCCAATTAATACATGAAGATTTTTTCGAATATACTAATAAAGGCAAGTTTTACATTTATGATAAAATAGCCAAAAATTATAGAAAATTAATTATAGAACACTCTTGTTTTTTTAAAGAACAAATACGCTTTTATTCATTAAAAAATCGTGTTTTAAGAAAACTAAAAAAAATGTTTTCGTGAAAAAAAAAGTATTGATAACAGGTCCAATTGGTGGCATATATGGTAGAGATGTTGAAGCTAATTTGGTAGCTAAAGCTTTAGAAAAAGATTACGAATTATCTTTTTTTTCAACTGGCATTGTTTCCAAAAATCCAATATGCATCTCTGGAATAAAAAATGCTAAAATAACTTCAATTCGGGCTAAGTATTTAAACAATCCTATACTTCTTTTTTTTGCAATTGTTTCGTGGTTTGTGAATCGTTTTAAACATGACTTGGTCACCTATTCTAAAAATAAAATCAATGCTAAGCTGATTGGAAAATTTAACTGGGACTTAAAAATTATTGAAAACCAAATCAAAGATAAAGATGTAGTCATTTGCTTTGTTCAACTCTCAAGCTCATATCTTTCTGATATTATAAAATTATGTAAAAAACACAATGTAAAAATTGTAATCAGAACAACTGGTTTTATTAGCAGCTGTCCTTTAAATCTCGATTTGGTTAAACAAGTAGATTTGTTTATTCATCACTCCACATCAAATAAAAATAATTTAGAAAAATTCTCACAACATAATTTTGTGATAATTGATCAATCTACAACTTTAGAAAACAAATTAGTTAAAATCAATTTTAATAGTAAAAAAAATGTTTATAATTTTGGGTATGTTGGTAGATTGGATAGTGATAAAGGTATTTTAGAAATTATTGAAGTCGCTATAAAATATCATTTTAAACTCATTATTGCTGGTGATGGCGAATTAAAAAATAAGATAGAACAATTGTGCAAACAAAATGATAATATTTCTTATTTAGGTCATATAAATTTTAATGAGTTACAGAATTTTTATAAAGAAATAGATGTTTTTTTAATCAATTCTAAAACTGAAACTGGACCGCTGACTGGTTTAGAAGCGATGTGCTCTTCTTGTTTTATAATATCTAAAAAAGTTGGTGCAATGCCAGATAGATTAATAGATAATGAAAATGTTTGGATTGTAAATGGATTAGAAAATGCTTTAAAGAATTTCTATAAAATGGATAAAGATATTATCAAAAATAGAGCTCAAAAAAACAAAGATATTTATTTGAAAAATTACAGTTTAAAATTAATAAAAAATAAATATCTATCAACTATTAATACTTTATTAAATGCGTAAAGGCACAAACCCCGCTAAACACCAAGACAATAAAGTCAAAACCGATCACTTTCACCAAGTGATAGTGCCGGTATATTTACCTAATTTAGAAGGTTACTACAAAGAAGGCTTAGATATTTTAAAACTGTGTTTAGAAAGTATTGCTTTAACTACACATGATAAAACCTATATCAGTGTGGTCAATAATGGCTCTTGTCTTGAAGTTGAAGCCTATTTAAATCAGTTATTACAAGACCATAAAATCCACGAAGTGATTCACACGACCGCTATTGGCAAAATCAATGCCATTGCCAAAGGCCTTGCTGGTCATAATTTTGATTTAGTGACTATTACTGATGCTGATGTATTGTTTACCAATGGCTGGCAGAAAGCGGTTTATGATATTTATGAAAATTTTCCTAAAGCGGGAATGGTGGGGACAACGCCTAATAGACTAGGAGCTAAATATCTAACTGAAAATATATATTTAAATTATTTGTTTAAGAAAAATAAAATAAAAATTGTAAAATCACCTAGAGAAGAAGATATTATTTTTTTTTATAAAAGTATTGAAAAATCATTTAATAAATTAGATTACTATATTTATATAATTAAAGAAGATAATTTGAAGGCTACCATTGGTGCTGGACATTTTTGTGCTACATATAGGAAAAAAAGTTTATTAGGTTTTAAGAAATTTGGTAAAACAAATTTAAAAATGGGTGGCAAAATTATGAATTCATATATTGATAAACATATATTTAGTTTAAATTTATGGAGGTTAAGTACTTTTTATAATTATACTTATCATCTTGGTAATAACAAAGAACAATGGATGGCTGAAAAATTTAAAGAAATTCATAATGAACTATCAGAAATTAAAGAACCTATATTAAATAACGTCAATATTAGAATACTTGACTTTATTAGGTTTAATTTTTTAAAAAATAAATACCTTAAAACATTAATTTATAAAATTCATAAAATTGAGTAGTAAAGTCATATTAATATCACACTTACCAATACCCTATCGAGGCATTGGGAGTTGGACAACTTTATATGACAATTATATCACTAAAAGTGAACACCAAATTGATACTATCATTTGTCCGCCTTTAGTTAAAAAAAAATATCCTGATATTAACTACGAATTCTTTACCGTTTCTAAGTTTGTTAAATTAAGAAATAAATTATTTTCTAATCGTTTTTATCATATCATAAAAACACTTGAAGCATATATATCAAAAAATAAGCAACATAGTTTTATAATTCAGATCATAGACAACCTTGGATTTGTATTTGCATTAAATGATTTTCTTATCAAAAGCGGGCAAAGAAGTAAAGTTTATATACAATATTCATTTCATGGCTTTTCAATACAAAATGAAAGTGTAATGAAAAAAATAAACAACAGTTGTGATGAGCTTATTTTATTGACAAATCTTGCTTATAAAGATAACTTGAAACGCCATACGCTTTTGCCAAAACACGTATCAGTTTTAAACAACGGTATCGATACTCAAATTTTTAAAACATCTAATGAGAAACAAAATAGGGAAGTGACCACATTTTTATGGTGCAGTCAAGATCGCCCTAAAAAAGGACTTCACATTATCCTAGAGATTTGGTCAGAGTTTCATAAACAATTTCCTAATACTGAATTAAAAATAGTAGGTAATCACAAGGCTTATCATGGAAAAGGGATTAAAAGTTTGGGCAGAATACCAAATAAAGATTTACCAAAAATTTACCAAGAAGCAGACGTTTATTTATTCCCAACACTTTGTCATGAGGGTTTTGGTCTTACATTAGCAGAGGCTTTACATTGCGGTTGTTTTTGCATAGCGTCAAAAATTGGTGGTGTGCCTGAAGTTTTAAATCATGGCGAATATGGTTGGCTCATCAATGAACCCCACAATGAAAAAGAATGGTTAGGTGCTATGGTTAAATATATGAATAAACAACCTAAACATCCTAAAATTCCAAAAGACAAATTTAGTCTTGAATCTTGGTCTGAAGGTATGAATGAAATTATAACCAAAGCAAAGAATAGAAATTAATAATATTTATTCTACATCACCTTCACCCAAAAACCCCCAAGCCTCCATATCACGCTTTAAGGTTTTTCCAATAACATTTTTAAAATCAGAAGCGGCAATGCCATGGTTTTTTGGTTTTTTGGCTTCTAAGTCTTCAAATGACAACACATGGCCTTGAGGCAAATCTTTGTTGACCGCCAGTGATTTTTCAAAAATAGATTTTAAAGATGAAAATGCACTATTATCATTTTTATCAATCGGATGGTCTAAGGCGGTTGAAATATCACGAATGCCATTGACCAAATCATGGGTTTGGTCTAAAGTTAAACTCGAACTGCTGTCAGGACCAAATTGCTCTTTTGAAAAAGCGACGTGAAACTCTACAATTTCAGCCCCTAAAGCTACCGCGGATAGACCTGTAGATACTTTTCCAGAATGGTCTGAATAACCAACTTTAGTGCCGTATCTTGATTTTAATTCTTGAATTACGTTAAGCCCATAAGCCTCAGGTGGCGTTGGGTAAGCTGTTGTGCATTGCAAAACGGAGACCTCTATGTTTTGATTTTTTAAAAAAGAAACCGATTCATCTAATTCTTCAAACGAACTCATACCTGAAGACAATATCACAGGCTTTTGGGTTTGTGCAATTTTTTGAAGCATCAACAAATTATTGACTTCACCTGAGCCTATTTTATAACGCTTCACTTCCAGTTCTTCCAACCAATCTACAGCTTCATTACTAAACGCAGACGCCATAAACTCAATACCTGCATCATCACAATGTTGTTTTATGCCTTTCCATTGGTCTTTAGTAAATGACATGCGTTGCCAATACTCATAGCGCGTAGCATCTTGTTGACTAAACTTAACACGAAATGGCTCGTGAATACTGCTTTCAGCATGAGCCAAGTGTATTTGAAATTTAACAGCATCAACACCGCGACTAACCAAAGCGTCGATATAGGCATGTGCCATACCAAGGCTTCCGTCGTGAGCTTGTGCCACTTCTGCTATGGTAAAAACTTTTTTCATAACTCAATTTTATTTGAGTCAAAATTAGCCAAAAAGATAAGATATCCTTAGCCATTAAACAATTAAAAAATTATTTTTACCAAATAAATTTACTTTTATGAATAAACGTAAAATTTGCGTTGTTGTTACCGCTAGACCATCTTATAGTCGTGTAAAAACCGTTTTAAAAGCAATAGACCAACATTCTGAACTTGAGCTTCAGCTTGTAGTTGCAGCATCTGCTTTACTACCGCGTTATGGCACTGCTGTTGATTTTATCAAAGCTGACGGATTTCAAATAGACGCAAAGGTGTTTAGTGTTTTAGAAGGCGAAAATACTGCAGCTGCGGCAAAAACCACAGGTTTAGGTATTTTAGAACTTTCAAGTGTTTTTGAAAATCTACAACCCGATATTGTCGTAACCGTAGCCGATAGGTTTGAAACCATGTCCACCGCCATTGCAGCTTCCTATATGAACATTCCTTTGGCACATCTGCAAGGTGGAGAAGTTACGGGCAATATTGACGAAAAAGTCCGCCATGCTATCACCAAACTTGCTGACTATCATTTTGTGTCATCAGATGATGCCTATAGACGTGTCATCAAACTTGGTGAAGACAAATCGTCGGTGTTCAACACTGGTTGCCCGTCTATAGATTTGGCAACACCGGTACTTAAAAGCAAAAATTTAAGTTTTGACCCTTACCAAAAATACGGTGGCGTTGGTCATGAACCTGATTTAAAAAACGGGTATCTCGTTGTGATGCAACATCCTGTAACAACGCATATCAAAGAAAGTCGGCAACAGATTGAAGAAACCTTAAAAGCCATAGATGCATTAAAATTGCCCACGCTTTGGTTTTGGCCCAACATCGATGCAGGTGCTGATGGTACTTCGTCGGGCATCAGAGCTTATAGAGAATATCACGAGTTGAAACACGTGCATTTCTTTAAAAATTTAAGTGGTGAAGATTTTTTAGAACTCATTTACCACTGCAAAGCCTTGATTGGTAATTCAAGTGTTGGCATTAGAGAAGCTTCTTTTCTTGGCGTGCCAGTTGTCAATATTGGTGATAGACAAAACAGACGCCAACGCGGACAAAATGTCTTGGATGTGGAATGTGAAACACAAGCCATTACCAAAGCCATAAAAACACAAATAGCTGCTGATATTCCAAAATCAAAAATTTATGGTCAAGGCGATTCGGGTCAACGTATTGCTGATCTTTTAGCTCAAGTTGAGTTAAAGTTTTATAAGACGATTTGTTATTAGTTTTTGGTTGGTCGTTGGTCGTAAACAAATTTTAATAAAAATCAATCATAAAGTAATAGAATCATGGATTACAAAGAGTTAGAAGTCTGGAAAGCAGCTATGGACTTAGTTGTTGAAATTTATAAGATAACTGAAAAATTCCCGAAATCTGAAAAATATAATTTGAGTGGTCAAATGCGTGATGCTGGAGTATCTATTCCTTCTAATATTGCTGAAGGGTCTTCAAGACAATCCTATAAAGATTATCATAGATTTATATTAATTTCATCTGGATCTTGTCGTGAATTAGAAACTCAAGCTTTGATTGCTAAACGCATAGGCTATGAAGTGCCAGATGATATTTTTGAAAGAATTGAAAGACAAAAAAAATTAATAAACGGAACCAAAAGATATTTGAAAACTAAAATTCGTAAATAGTTAATCGAGTAATTGATATAAAAAGATATGCATCACAACCGTTCAACCAACAACGATCAACGAAAAACAAGAAACGAGAGACTCAAAACCCTCGCCATCATCCCCGCTCGTGGTGGCAGTAAAGGCGTGCCAGGAAAGAATATTAAAGAATTTAATGGAAAACCTTTAATACAATATGCCGTTGATTGCGCTTTAAATTCTAAAGAAATAAATCGAATACTTGTTAATTCTGATGACCAGGAAATACTTGATTCAGTAAATACTCAGCAAGATCCAAAAAGAATTACTAAACAATTAAGACCTGAAAATTTAGGAAAAGATAACTCATCAATTGTTGATGTTGTATTAGATGCATTAAAAAGATTAGAAGATAACTTTGACATTATACTATTAATGCAAACAACATCACCTATTAGGTCTCCAAAAGATATTACTCAGATTATTA
This sequence comes from Psychroflexus sp. MBR-150, assembly GCF_053628795.1. Taxonomy (NCBI): domain Bacteria; kingdom Pseudomonadati; phylum Bacteroidota; class Flavobacteriia; order Flavobacteriales; family Flavobacteriaceae; genus Psychroflexus; species Psychroflexus sp. MBR-150. The sequence goes on along the minus strand of NZ_JBRJHB010000016.1, from coordinate 11,456 downwards.
AATATTTTGAAATTGATAAAAATTTAGAAGCCGTCATAAGTGTAATACCAATGGAAGATATGCATCCTGCGAGAATGTATGAATTAGACCAAAAGAGTCATTTGTCCCCATTGATAAAATCTGATGAATCAACACATAGGCAGAACTTAAAACCTATTTATTTTAGAAATGGTTGCTTTTATGCCATAAAAACAGAAGCTTTTTTAAAACAACAAACTTTTATGCCAAAAAATAAAAAAGCTTACGTGATGAATCCAGATCATTTATTAAACATAGATACACAAAGAGACGTAAAGCTTGCTGAAGTTTTAATTAAAGCTTGGGAAAATAAAGAGTTATGAAACTTGTAATCACTGAACCAAAAGATTTTAGCTTAAAAGCTTTAGATTTATTAAAATCTAAATTTGAGGTCATACAATTAGCCGATATCAACAACCTAAACGAAATTATTGAAACTGTAGATATTTTATTTATAAGATTAGGGGTTATACTAAATGATAAAATACTAAAAAAAGCTAAGGTCTTAAAGTTTATTTGTTCGCCTACAACAGGTTTAGACCATATAGATATTGAATACTGTAAAAATAAAAACATTAAAGTGATCTCTCTAAAAAACGAAGTAGATTTTTTAGGAAGTATTCCTTCTACAGCAGAACATACTTGGACATTACTCACTGCTATAAACAGAAAACTGCATCTTGCACAAATTGATGTAAATTCTAAACACTGGGATAGAAATAAATTTAAAACATATAATCTACGAGGTAAAACGTTGGGGATTTTAGGTATAGGTAGAGTCGGCAAACAAGTTGCCAAATTTGCTTTAGCCTTTGGCATGAAAGTTATAAGTTATGATACGGATAAAAGACAAACCTTTGAAAATATTGAGTGTGTTAATCATCCGGAGGATCTTTTTTTAAAATCAGATTTTGTGAGCATACACATTCCTCTAAATAAAAACAATGAAAAATTCGTGAACAACAATCTTATTAGTCTGATGAAAAAAGAAGCATGCATCATTAATACCTCAAGAGGCAAAATTTGGGATGAAGATGCCATTGTCAAGGCTCTATTAACTAAAAAAATAAGAGGCGTAGCTACAGACGTAGTCTATAATGAAGTTTCAGCATCTATTTTTAATTCTCCCATTTTTAATATTGACACTTCTCAATATAATTGTATCATCACACCACATATTGCTGGTGCAACTTACGACTCAATGGCTATGACTGAGGTTTTTATTGCTAATAAACTTTTGAAAAATGTCTAAAAAACCTAAAATACTTATATTGATTCCAGATGTTACTGGCATAAAAAATTATCTACTTTCAGATTTTTTAAAGTTTTTACATCAACATTTTCCACTGTTCTAACATCAACATTTTCCACTGTTCTAACATCAACTTTTCTCCCTGTTTTAACATCAACCTTTTTTCCCCTGTTTTAACATCGAGTCTTTCCCCCTGTTTCAACATCGAGTTTTTTCCCCTGTTTTAACATCGAGTTTTTTCCCCTGTTTTAACATCAACCTTTTCCCCCTGTTTTAACATCGAGCGTAGTCGAGATGTGGGTTGGTGGTTCTCGACTTCGCTCGAACTTGAAACAATGAAAAGCTCGAACCTAAAACAAACTTGTTTTAACATCGAGTCTTCCCCCTGTTTTAACATCAACCTTTTTCCCCTGTTTTAACATCAACCTTTTTTTTTCCCTGTTTTAACATCGAATCTTCCCCCTGTTTTAACATCGAGTCTTTTCCCCTGTTTTAACATCAACCTTTTTTTTCCCCTGTTTTAACATCGAATCTTCCCCCTGTTTTAACATCGAGCGTAGTCGAGATGTGAGTTGGTGGTTCTCGACTTCGCTCGAACCTGAAACAATGAAAAGCTCGAACCTAAAACAAACTTGTTTTAACATCAACCTTTTTCCCCTGTTTTAACATCAACCTTTTTCCCTTTTCAACATCGAGTCTTCCCCCTGTTTTAACATCAACCTTTTCCCCCTGTTTTAACATCGAGCGTAGTCGAGATGTGGGTTGGTGGTTCTCGACTTCGCTCGAACTTGAAACAATGAAAAGCTCTAACTTGAAACAAAAAAATAGCTCTAACTTGAAACAAAAAGATAAAACACCAACTTGAAACAGAAAGAAAGGACTCGAACTTGAAACAAAAAGATAAAACACCAACTTGAAACAAAAAAAATAGCTCGAACCTAAAACATAAACTACATAATCAAGCTTCTTTTTCTAACATCAAAAAATCATCCTCTGTTTTAACATCAACCTTTTCCCCCTGTTTCAACATCGAGTTTTTTTCCCTGTTTTAACATCAACCTTTTTCCCCTGTTTTAACATCGAGTCTTCCCCCTGTTTCAACATCGAGCGTAGTCGAGATGTGGGTTGGTGGTTCTCGACTTCGCTCGAACTTGAAACAGAAAGATAAAACACCAACTTGAAACAAAAAGAGAAAACTCGAACCTGAAACAAACTTGTTTTAACATCGAGCGTAGTCGAGATGTGGGTTGGTGGTTCTCGACTTCGCTCGAACTTGAAACAGAAAGAGAAAACTCGAAGCTGTAACAATAAAAAGCTCTAACTTGAAACATTTTTGATAGAAATATTAAAAAATTATATCTTAGTAGATTTAAAATTATAATTAGAAAAATGAAAACCTACTTCGTTTATATTATTCAATGTGCTGATAACACCTATTATACAGGGATGACGAATAATATTAATAGGCGTTGGAATGAACATTGTTATAGCAAAGAGAATAAAACTTCATATACATATACCCGAAAACCATTGAAACTCGTGTTTTACGAAGCTTTTAACGATGTAAATCAAGCTTATGAGTTTGAACGAAAAATAAAAAAATGGAGTAGAGCTAAGAAAAAAGCTTTAATCAATAAAAATTGGGATAAATTAAAAAAGTTGTCTGAATGTCAAAATGATACACATTATAAGCTAAAAAATAAAGCTTAAATCAGCCAAATAATAGATATGAACTTTTTTATAAAATCATGTTTCTTTTCCCTGCTCTAACCTTGAGCTTTTTTTCCTTATTCTAACATCAACCTTTTTTTTCCCTGTTTTAACATCAACCTTTTTCCCTTTTTAACATCGAGTCTTTTCCTGTTTTAACATCAACCTTTTCCCCCTGTTTTAACATCGAGCGTAGTCGAGATGTGGGTTGGTGGTTCTCGACTTCGCTCGAACTTGAAACAATGAAAAGCTCTAACTTGAAACAAAAAAATAGCTCTAACTTGAAACAGAAAGATAAAACACCAACTTGAAACAATGAAAAGCTCTAACTTGAAACAAAAAGACAAAACACCAACTTGAAACAAAAAAAATAGCTCGAACCTAAAACAAACTTGTTTTAACATCGAGCGTAGTCGAGATGTGGGTTGGTGGTTCTCGACTTCGCTCGAACTTGAAACAATGAAAAGCTCGAACTTGAAACAAAAAAAACAGCTCGAACCTAAAACAATAAAAAGCTCTAACTTGAAACAAAAAGATAAAACACCAACTTGAAACAAAAAAAATAGCTCGAACCTGAAACAAACTTGTTTCAACATCGAGCGTAGTCGAGATGTGGGTTGGTGGTTCTCGACTTCGCTCGAACTTGAAACAGAAAGAAAGGACTCGAACCTAAAACAAACTTGTTTTAACATCGAGCGTAGTCGAGATGTGGGTTGGTTCTCGACTTCGCTCGAACTTGAAACAATGAAAAGCTCGAACTTGAAACAAAAAAATAGCTCGAACTTGAAACAGAAAGAAAGGACTCGAACTTGAAACAGAAAGAGAAAACTCGAACCTGAAACAAACTTGTTTCAACATCGAGTTTTTTCCCCTGTTTTAACATCGAGTCTTCCCCCTGTTTTAACATCGAGCGTAGTCGAGATGTGAGTTGGTTCTCGACTTCGCTCGAACTTGAAACAGAAAGAGAAAACTCGAACCTGAAACAAAAAGAAATAGCTTGAACTTGAAACAAAAGTAATTTTAAATTTAATCCAGGTATAAACTTTGGTTTAAAAAAACATAATTAGATTTGTAATGCAATTAAAATTAACTAATCAATGTGTGGCATATCGGGAATTATTGGTTCTAAAGCCAAAATGGAGAACATCAAGCAAATGACAGATTCACTTGTTCATAGAGGTCATGACAACATCAACAACTATATTAGTAATCATTATATTTTAGGTCATAATCGACGGGCTATTATAGATATAAACACAAACGCAAACCAACCTTTTACTCTACCAAACAAACCTTATCATCTGGTTTTTAACGGCGAAATATACAATTACTTAGAACTCAAAAAAGAATTGATAGATTTAAATCATCATTTTGAAACAAATTCAGACACAGATGTGGTTCAAGATGAAATATCTCATAATATTTTTGCATCTCCAATTTTTAAAATAGATACTTCCAAATATAATTGTATTATAACACCACATATAGCTGGTGCAACTTACGACTCAATGGCTATGACTGAAGTTTTTATTGCTAATAAACTTTTAAAAAATGTCTAAAAAACCTAAAATACTTATTTTAATCCCTGATGGAACAGGGATAAAAAATTATCTACTTTCAGATTTTTTAAAGTTTTTACATCAACATTTTAATGTAATCTTGGCCCATAATTTTGATAAAAGTATTGAACCGCATTTATCACTAAGTCCAAATCACTACAAAAAAGTAAATATTCCAGCTTATAAAGAAAAGCCCCAACACAAATTTTATAGAGAAGCCTTGTGTTATGCCAGATTACACTATAACGCAAAAATCAAAAATAACCCTAGTATTTTAGTAAATTGGAGACGTCAATTTAAAAATCTACCAAAAAAATTATTTTATAAATGTGTTGAATTTTACGGTAGTTATTTATCCAAAGATTATTCTCGTATAAAAAACACAACTGAGACTTATCACAAAACAATTCTTAACTGCCAAAGTATAAATCCTTTTTTAAACTTATTAAAGCAAGAGAAGCCTGATATAGTTTTTACAACTCATCAACGTTCAGCTCTTAATATTCCTTTATTTGCAGCAGCTAAACAATTAAATATCACTTCAGTATCAGTAATTTATTCATGGGACAATATGCCTAAAGCGAGGATTCCTTACTTTAGTGATTATTTTATGGTTTGGTCGGAATATATGATGAATGAATTTAAAGATTATTACCCAGAAATTGATTTGAATCGAGTTAAAGTTACAGGAACACCGCAATTTGAATTTTATTTGGATTCTTCAATGATTAAAAATAAAAATGATTTTTGCAATGAACATAATTTAGATACAAATAGACCTATAGTTTGTTTTTCAGGTGACGATAGACTGACATCACCTTTTGACCCTGAATATTTAGACGATATGGCTTCGCATTTTTCTTTAATAGATGAGTCTATTCGACCTCAAATTATTTTAAGACCTTCACCGGCTGATGATGGTAGTCGTTTTAAACCCGTTTTAAAAAAGTATCCTGATATAAAATTTGCTCCTGCAGACTGGTATGAAAGTGATAATCAAAAACATTGGGCAGTTAAATTTCCTAAACGAAATGATATCAAACAACTTGTTAGTTTAACTTATCATGCTGATGCCGTTGTAAATGTCGGTTCTACTATGGCTCATGATTTTGCGATGTTTAAAAAACCTGCATTTTATTTAAATTACAACCCAAAACTCAAGGATTTTACTAAGATGACACCACATAAGAAAAAATGGAATGTAGAGACCATTTATAAATATGAGCATTTTAAATCTATGCAAGACTTAAACCCTGTCTTTTGGATAAACCAAGTCAATGATTTTTCAAAAGTCATTAATAAAATAAATCAATTTGATGAAAATGTAAAGCGAGATCAAAAACTTTGGCGAGATAAAATTATAGGTGAAAATTTGTATAAAGATGCCTCTCAAAATTTAACTCACACACTTAAAAATTTAAACTAATGCACATCGTATTCCTCACATCAGAATATCCTAAAGACGGTTTTCCACATGGTGGCGTTGGGACTTTTATCCGTATTTTGGCAAGAGGTCTTGTTCAGCATAAAATTGATGTCAGTATTATAGGTTTAAATTATATTGCCAAAGACGAAGTAGAGAACGACGAAGGCGTAAATATTTATCGTTATCAACGCTCAAAAACACCTAAAATGGGTTGGTACCTCAACAATAAAACATTAAACAAAGCCATAAAAAGTTTACACCAAAAACAACCTATTGATGTTGTAGAATCAACAGAATTGGGTTTGGCATTTATCAACAAAATACCAAGTATAAAATACTTGATTCGTTTGCATGGTGGTCATCATTTTTTTGCTGAGTCTGAAAACCGCGGTGTTGAGTTTTGGAAAGCCTTTCAAGAACGCCGTAGTTTTAGAAAAGCCGACCACATCATCGGGGTCAGTGAATATGTGCTCAACCATACGGCTAAGTATTTAGATTTTGAGGACAAACGCGGTGAAGTGATTTATAATCCTGCCAATCTCAACATGTTTTATAAAGCCGATTTATCCAAAGAAATTAAAGGGCGTATCTTTTTTGCAGGCTCAATTTGTGAAAAGAAAGGCATAAGACAGCTCGTCAAAGCTATGCCAAAAATCAAACAAGCTGTGCCAGAAGCTCATCTCGTTGTAGCTGGACGAGATACCAAAATAAGAGGCACGCAAAATTCATATTTGGCTTATCTTAAATCTGAAATCCCTAAAGCTGTTGAAACAGACATTGAATTTTTGGGGTCTATTGAAAACACACAAATTCCCAAAGAAATAGAAAAAGCTGAAGTTTGTGCTTATCCCTCGCATATGGAAGCCATGCCACTGGCGTGGATAGAAGTTTTGAGCATGGGCAAAGCCTTTGTAGCAAGCAACTTAGGACCGGGACCAGAAGCGGTAAATCACGGCGAAACGGGTTTGCTTTGCAATCCATTAAATATCGACGACTTGGCTAATCAAGTCATTTATATGCTACAAAACCGTAAAGAAGCCCATCAAATGGGACAAAACGCTATAAAAGATGTTCAAAAACGCTTTAGTTTAAACGTGCTTTTAGAAAAGAATATTGAGATGTATAATAAGTTAGTTAGTTAAAATGGTATCATCATTAAAATCAGATTATTTGAAATATAAAAAATACGGCGGTAATTTTTTCAGTATCCTATTTTTTACTCAAGGGTTTTGGGCGTTAATTCAATACCGTTTTGCAAACTATATTTACACGTCTAAGCTTCCTGTATTTTTTAAAAAAATGATTTTGTTTTTTTGTTTAATATGGCAAAAATGGATTGAAATTTTAACTGGTATCTCTATTCCTGCAAGTGTAAATATTGGTCAATCATTTTATATTGGACATTTTGGGAATATTATCATCAATTCAAAATGTATAATAGGTGATAATTGTAACATTTCTCAAGGCGTTACTCTTGGAGTTTCTGGTCAAGGAGAAAAAAGAGGAACACCAACTCTTGGCAATAATATTTATATCGGAGCAAATGTGGTTATAGCTGGAAAAATTAATATAGGGAACAATGTAATCATTGGTGCTAATTCCTTGGTCAATAAATCAATTCCAAACAATTCTATTGCTATTGGTGTTCCCGCAAAAGTTGTTAAAGAAATTGATAAAAACGCATACCTATAAAATAATGAATTTTCTTGTGTTGTCTTCAGCTCCCTTAATAAAAAATGAGAAAAGTTATTCAGCATATTCACCATATGTCAATGAATTAGAAATTTGGCATAAATCTGGAAACATAACTTTTTCGTTTTGCTGCCCAATTTGGAATAATGATAAAGGGCTTTTAAACAAGCCTATAAAATTTAAAATTAATCATATTTTTAAGCTAAATGAGTTTAACATAAAAAACAAATTAAATTTTGTTAAAGCAATAATCAACTCAATTAAAAACATTTTTACTATTTACAAAGCCATGAAACAAGCCGATCATATTCACTTGCGTTGTCCAGGTAATATGGGTTTGTTGGGGTGTTTGGTTCAAATATTTTTTCCTAAAACCCCAAAAACCGCCAAATATGCTGGCAATTGGGATCCTAAAGCCAAACAGCCGTGGAGCTATAACTTGCAAAAATGGATTTTAAGCAACACATTTTTAACCCAAAACATGCAAGTTTTGGTTTATGGGCAATGGCCAAATCAAAGTCGGAATATCAAAGCTTTTTTCACCGCCACCTATCACGACAACGAAAAAGAAGCCCTGTTTGTGAGAGATTACACCAAACCTTGGCATTTTTGTTATGTGGGCAGCATGTCAAAAGGCAAACGCCCACAATTGGCATTTCAACTGGTGCATCAACTCAGACAAAACGGCATTGAAGCCAGTTTGCACTTTTATGGTGATGGAAAGCTCAAATCCGCTTTACAAAATCATATCAAAGCCCATAACGCCGAACAATGGGCGTTTATGCATGGCAATCAGCCCAAAGAAAACGTCAAAAAAACTCTTAAATACTCACATTTTCTCATTTTACCGAGCCAATCTGAAGGTTGGCCTAAAGTGGTTGCCGAGGCGATGTTTTGGGGTTGTATTCCTATTGTGACGCCAATTTCATGCGTGCCATGGATGTTAGATAATGGAAATCGCGGTATCTTGATAGATGCCGAAAATATAGAAAACAGTGTTGAAAAGTTAATAGCTTTAAAATCAACTCCAAAACAATTGGAAAACCTATCCTCAAACGCAGCCCAATGGTCAAGACAATATACACTTGATAAATTTGAATTAGAAATTAAAAAACTTTTGGTTGAGAATTAATATTCTAAGCCTGCAAAGTTTTAATAAATATGAGCGTGAAATATCATAACTTTTAAAAAGTTAAATTAAAAATATGAAAAAAAATATAAAAGCTTTATTTATAGGTGGTGCTGGTCATTCTGGCACGACAATGCTATCAAAAATTTTTGCTTCACACCACAACTCTTTTAGTGTAAATGGGGAATCTCGCATTTGTGACTCGTATAGTTATATATCTAAAGAATATAACAAACTGGAATCAGATATAAATAAACTCAAATTTTTAGAAGACACTGCTTTTTACGGCGTAAGTTTTAAAAAGAAGCTATATCAATATGAACAGAAAAAAAATAACCCATTAAAAAATATTTTATCACATCAAAAAATATCAGGTTCTTTTCACAGGGATTACCATTTAATTATTCAACGAGCGCTTACAGAAAAAAACTTAGATTTCTTTGTCGAAAAAACACCGTCTAATGTTTTTCACGCTAAAGAAGTGTTTACACTCATTCCAGAATCAAAACTTTTAATTATTCATAGGGATGTACGCGATGTTGTTGCATCACTTAAAAAACGATATTTAACTTTATTAGAAAACCCTGAAGTATATAAACACAACTTAGACACCAAAAAACTTGACAAAGATTATAACCTTGTTATTGATGCTCTGATGTGGAATAGAGTTGTATTAAATTCTTATAAAGCCCTTTCAAAATATGGAAGTGAAAAAGTAAAAATTATCAGATACGAAGACTTTGTGAATGATGCTGAAGCACATACAAAATCTATTTGCGATTGGTTAGATATCGATTTTCAACCACAAATGCTTGACCTTAAAGCCAGAAATTCCGCTGACCAAAATATAAAGCGTGAGAAAGGGGTATCAAATTCATCTGTAGCAAATTTCAGTAAAACCTTAAACCACGAAGAGATTAAAGTAGTTGAAAAGTATGCCAAAAAAGGTATGCAAACATTAAATATAAAACCCTATCAAAAATCTAATATCATAAGCAAAAAAAAGGTGTTTCAATATGAAATAGAATCCTACTTAAAGGTATTGTCTAGAATAAAAAAACGTCTAACTTTAATGGAGCCTAAATATGCTTTAAATTTTTCTAAACGTTTTTTAAAAAAGTTGTTTAGTAAGTAATTGACAGGTAAGATCCTAAAATCTCAAAACTCTAAAACAATTATCAACCCAAGCCGCCCAATGGTCAAGACAATATACCTTAGATAAATTTGAAACTGAAATCAAAAAGCTTTTAGTTAAAGATTAATTTTCAAGCCAACAATGGGGGTTTGTCATTCCGTTTGTCATTCCGACGGCAGGTTGTCATTCCGACGATAGGAGGAATCTCTTTCACGTATTGGTTTTCATTTCACCAAAAGATTCCTCTACCGAGACTTCGGTATCAGAATGACAAGGGGGTTTGTCATTCCGACGGCAGGATGTCATTCCGACGGCAGGAGGAATCTCTCTTTCACGTATTGGGTTTGGTTCACTGAGAGATTCTTCACTCCGCAGGCTCCGTTCAGAATGACAAGGGGTTCGCAGGCTCCGTTCAGAATGACAAGGGGTTTGTCATTCCGACGGCAGGAGGAATCTTTCTCACGTATTGGTTTTCATTTCACCAAAAGATTCCTCTACCGAGACTTCGGTATCAGAATGACAAGGGAATGTCATTCCGACGGTAGGAGGAATCTCTCTTTCACGTATTGGTTTTCATTTCACCAAAAGATTCCTCTACCGAGACTTCGGTATCAGAATGACAAGGGGTTCGCAGGCTCCGTTCAGAATGACAAGGGGTTTGTCATTCCGACGGCAGGAGGAATCTTTCTCACGTATTGGGGTTCGGTTCACTGAGAGATTCTTCACTTCGCAGGCTCCGTTCAGAATGACAAGTAGAATGTCATTCCGACGGCAGGTTGTCATTCCGACGGTAGGAGGAATCTCTCTCTCACGTATTGGTTTTCATTTCACTGAGAGATTCTTAACTCCGCGAGCTCCGTTCAGAATGACAGGGGAATGTCATTCCGACGATCGGTTGTCATTCCGACCGCAGGTTGTCATTCCGACGGCAGGAGGAATCTCTTTTTCACGTATTGGGGTTCGGTTCACCAAAAGATTCCTCTACCGAGACTTCGGTATCAGAATGACAAGGGGTTTGTCATTCCGACGGCAGGTTGTCATTCCGACGGCAGGAGGAATCTCTCTTTCACGTATTGGTTTTCATTTCACTGAAAGATTCTTCACTTCGCAGGCTCCGTTCAGAATGACAAGGGGTTCGCAGGCTCCGTTCAGAATGACAAGGGAATGTCATTCCGACGGCAGGAGGAATCTTTCTCACGTATTGGGGTTCGGTTCACTGAGAGATTCTTCACTCCGCAGGCTCCGTTCAGAATGACAAGTGGGGTTGGCAGGCTCCGTTCAGAATGACAAGGGAATGTCATTCCGATACCGAAGCATCGTCACTGCGTTTATCTTTGAATGACTATTGTTAAGCTTTGTTTGGGGTGAGAAGTGTTAGGCTGTTGCTGGTCTAAGCATAGTTTTCAACGTTTGTTGATAACTAAATTTGGTATGCTCTATTCTATTTTATATTTTTGGATATCGATAATACGGAAAATATCGGTTTTAATACCAGCTCAAAAATATGAATACAGGCTAATCCTCATTCTTTTTTT
>NZ_JBRJHB010000015.1:0-71106 GCF_053628795.1 Psychroflexus sp. MBR-150 | reverse complement strand
CACAACTCACCGTTAAGTCAATAGGATTAATATTAGTTGAACCTTGGCAATCTATAGAACCGTCAGGGGTCACTTGAACCGTGATTTCATCACCCGTTGATTGAAAAGATAAGCCTGATAGATCTCCTGCATTACCATAGCCATTAAAGAGTTCTGTGCCATCTGAATCGAGAACGATAAACTCGTCAAAATTATTTTCAACATTTCCAGAATTCACCGTTAAGTTTAAAGGTGAACCATCACTGCTGACATATGTAAACTCTTCATTAACACCAGAATCATAACAAAAGTTAGCGTTGACAGGTCCAACGGTGCAATCTACAGTTGTTTGTGCAAAGGCATTTGAAAAAAACATAACGACCAAAACACTTGAAATGTAAAAATTTTTCATTTAATTTTCTTTTGGTTGTGAATATAAATAAAATGTTATTGATACGTTAAATTTATTTAGACAAAAATGATGTAAAAAAAAAATTTAACAAAAAAACCACCTCAACTTTGAGGTGGTTTTAAATTTTAGAAAATTAAAAAGGTTTATTTTTTTATAATTTTAAAAGTTTTTGTAGCATCATTAATCTGAACTTGAGCCAAGTAAACACCGCTAGTCAAAGCATTTAAATCAATACGCTCATCTTGAGCAGAAAGCTTTTGGTTTAAAACTTGCTGACCGAGTAAGTTGTGTAATTTAATTTGGTCAAAAGCCTGATTAGCAGATAGGTTTAAGTTGTTTTGAGCATCAACGAAATAGTTAAAGTTTAATGCTTCAAAATCTTGAGTAGATAAAGTTTCATCAACTGAATAATTAAATATGAGTAAAAATCCAGTGGTTTGAGCTAAAGGTGCTGGCGAACCCGTACTTTTAAATACTAAATAATAATCACCTGATGTAGAAGGTGTAAATTGTCCTGTACCTGTTAAAGCTTGGTTTTCTACATTATCAAAAGTCCCATTTTGCACAATTCCTGTATCTGTAAATATTGAAGTTCCTGCATTAGCATCTGCTACAGTAGGACCTTGAGCCATTAGAACTTCAAGGCTTTCATTAGCTGAACCGTTTTGTGCATCTGCACCATTATAGCTTAAAGAAATATCATAAGTATTACCCGCAGTTAGACTAATAGCAGGAGAGAATAAATAATCTTCCTTAGTAGCATCGTTGGTTCCATTTGTAGCAAAAAATGAAGTTGTTAAAGGCTGAAGTTCTAGCTCTTGTTGAATCCAGGCTGTGCCATTACTATCTTCGTCAATGATGGTGTAACAACTTGCAAAAACAGCAGCATTGTCAAAGTTTTCTGTCAAAGGAAAACCTGAGAATTCTGTAGCACAATCTGCAAGAGTAAAAAATTCTAGTGGACCAACCCACTCGCTATTTCCATCGATTCCACAGTTTGCTCTAATATAAGCTTCAAATACAGTGGCTTCACTTAAGTTAGATATAGTTGTTGATGTTCCTGATATATTACTAACACTAGTACCACTTCCAGCTGTAAACCCAGGTGCTCCATAGTTGATTTCGAAAGTTGTACCAGGATCGTTAGAATCATTCCAGCTAAAATCAGCACTTGTAAGCGTTGTGTTTGTTACTTCAAAATTAAATGGATCTATACAAGATATGATACTATTTAAAGTATAATTGTTTGTCCCAGCATCACCCCAACCATTACTCCAGGTTAATGTAAAAGTATCAACTTCTCCACTAGCATTTAAGGTGTATGAACCAGTAGCGTTAAAGAAATCACCTCCAAAAACAACGTCAGGTGCTTGCGTTACTGTTAAAGTTTGAGTAGTTTCATCAACAACTACAGTAGCAGGGTTTGGAGACTCCCCATAGCCTTGCTCATATAAGCCACCTGTAATGTCAGATATTACAAATTCGTTAGGATTTGCAGTCAAGGTAACAGTAACTTGATCTGTTAGCGGTATGTTAGAATTTGCTGGATCACAGTTCCCACTTCCATCTCCAACACATACAGTTGATGATACATCATAACTAGAATTTAAGAATGGGTTTTGAGCATTCAAGCCATAAGAGGCTAAAATCATAAAACATAAAAGTGTAATTTTTTTCATAATTTTTTAATTTAAGATTAATAGAATGTAAATATAAAGAAAATATATCTGAAGTGACAAATATTATTTTATTTTTAGCATTCTTAAATTCAATCTTTTGAAAGTCGTATCTCAAATAAAATCACCAATTAGCCATGAAATGGAGTTGTTTGAAAAGAAATTTTCACTCTTCATGTCGTCTAAAGTCGCTTTACTCAATAAAATCACGCACTTTATCGTCAACCGAAAAGGCAAACAAATGCGACCTATGTTTGTGTTTTTGGTCGCTAAAATGGTATCTGATGGCGAAGTCAACGACCGCGTTTATCGCGGGGCATCGGTTATCGAGCTTATTCACACCGCCACTCTTGTTCATGACGATGTGGTCGATGACTCCAATCGGCGTCGGGGGTTTTTCTCCCTCAATGCACTTTGGAAAAATAAAATTGCCGTTTTAGTCGGTGATTATTTGTTGTCTAAAGGTTTGTTGTTGTCCATAGATAACGATGATTTCGATTTATTAAAAATCATATCTGTTGCCGTTAGAGAAATGAGCGAAGGCGAACTGCTCCAAATAGAAAAAGCCAGAAAACTCGACATTACCGAAGATATTTACTATGACATTATCCGCCAAAAAACAGCGACCTTGATTGCTGCATGTTGCAGTCTTGGTGCTGCCGCTGTAAAACCTAATTCTGAAGATGTCGAAAAAATGCGAAAATTTGGCGAACTCATCGGCATGGCTTTTCAAATCAAAGATGATTTGTTTGATTATGGCGAACGAAAAATCGGTAAACCTACAGGCATTGATATCAAGGAGCAAAAAATGACCTTACCTTTAATTTACGTCCTAAACAATGCCAATCCTAAAGATAAAAAGTGGTTGATTAATTCAGTGAAAAATCACAATAAAGACAAAAAACGGGTCAATGAAGTGATTGATTTTGTGAAATCTCAAGGCGGTTTAGAATACGCCCAAAAACAAATGAAAATTTACCAAAAACAAGCCTTAGAAATATTGGGCAATTATCCAGAATCTGATTTTAAATCTTCCTTAGTTGATATGGTTGATTATGTGATTGAAAGAGAGAAGTAATACCGAAAGTTATTTTAAATGACTCCCATTATATACGAAATCCTTAAAATGCTTGGCTACCACAGGCTGGTACATCGGTATTAGTCTTTCATCTTTGTATAAACCATATTATCTATGTTGATATAAGATGACTGGACTTGATATTGTGTTCATCGAGTAAATACATTCTAAGCTTTTTTAAACTAGTGAAATAATTACAACCTAAAACTTAAAAACTCGATTAGGAGTTACAGCTACATCTATTGCAACATCATGAGGTTTGGTCTCTAATTTATCATTTATAGGTTCAAAAAAAGACAAACCAATTTTAAGCGTATCCTTGCGACAGTGTTGCAAAAACCGATCATAAAACCCTTTTCCGTAACCAACTCGATTTCCTAAATAATCGTAGGCTAAAAGTGGCACAAAAACCACATCAATTTTGTTGATAGGAACTTCAAGACCGTCTTGAGGCTCAGGAATACCAAAAGAGTTTTCTTTGATAGCGGTGGCATCAGTCAGTAAATAATGGCTAAGGGTTTGGGTTTTAAAATGGCTTTTGCTGACCACAATTTGCTTGTCTTTGCCTTGCAATATATGTAAAAGCATTGAAGTATCAACTTCTTTATGTCTGCTGATACTCAAAAAAAGATGATAGTAAGTGTGTTGCCAAATATCAAGTTTTAGTGCTTGGTTGGCAATAGCAATACTTTGTTCTTCAATTTGAGTTGAAGATAGATTCTGGCGTTTTTGTTTGTATAATCTTCTAATCTCAGCTTTATTCATCATCGATTTGGGTTGAAATATGAAACAACGCATCGCCTTGATATACCATTGGTGATTGATTGACATTAATGACATATCCTGCGTCACGGGCTTTTAATATGTGTTTAAAACTCCCATAAGGATCTGTGATATGTGCCATTTCTTCACCTTTATTGACCCATTGTCCAATATCAATTTTAAGCTGAAGCAAACCGCTGTATTTAGCTCGAATCCATTTGGTTTTACTTATAAAAACACTAGGTTTTGCGGGTTGTGATGGAGCAAACTCTGCCTTAAGCATACCGAGGTGTCTTAAAACCCTTCGCAAACCATCTAAACCGTGTTTAGTTATAGATGCATCATTATCAACTGATTTACCACCTTCATATAATAAAATGGGAATATTATGCAATTTACAAGTTGAGCGATAAGATTTTTTGATGTTTGATGAATATATCGTAAAAGGTGCATTAAAAGCTTTTGCCAATTCTAATAACTCGGGTTGATTTTTGGCAATACGGATTTGTGCAACATTAAAACGTTTGGCTCCGCCCGTATGAAAATCGAAGGCATAATCTACAATTGGAAGAATTTCATCAGTCAGTTGAAAGGCAAACCGACTGGCCAGAGGTCCTTTTTTAGATCCAGGAAATATGCGGTTTAAATCTCTACCATCAGGAAATTCGCGTTGCATATTTAAAAACCCAAATACATTTAAAACAGGAATACAAATAATAGTGCCGATAAGTGGCTTGTTCATTTTTCGTTCCAGAAACTGTCTAACAATTTCAATACCATTGAGTTCATCACCGTGAACCCCAGCAGTAATCAATACTACAGGACCTTTCTTTTTTGACCGTTCTATAATAACGGGGACATCTACGCTAGATGTGGTATAAAGTTTTGCAGTATGAAGGTTAAGCCGTTTATGTTGACCTGGCAAAATTTTTTCATCTAAAATATGAAGGACATTATAATCGTCGATATAGGGTTTATCAGACATTTTTTTCGATGTATTGTATAATTTTTCGAGCTATATCTTTGCCTGTTGCTTTTTCAATACCTTCTAAGCCAGGAGAAGAATTGACTTCAAGAATTAAAGGACCACGCGAGCTTTGTAGTAAATCTACACCAGCCACACCAAGTCGCATAGCCTTAGCTGCTTTGATGGCAGCAATTTCTTCTTCGTCGCTCAATTCAATAACTTCTGCAGAGCCACCTTGGTGAAGATTAGAACGGAATTCGCCTTCTTTTCCTTGGCGTTTCATAGCACCAACGACATGACCATCAACCACAAAAACACGAATGTCGGCACCTTTGGCTTCTTTGATAAACTCTTGCACAATCACACGAGCTTGCAGACCATTAAAAGCTTCAATTACTGATTTAGCAGCATTTTTGGTTTCGGCTAAAACAACACCCAAACCTTGAGTGCCTTCTAAAAGTTTAATGACCAAAGGCGTACCGCCTACATGTTGAATAACGCCTTCTACATCGCGAGAATAATTGGTAAATACCGTTTTTGGCAAACCGATTTTAGCTCGGGTTAACACCTGCATACTTCTTAATTTATCTCGACTACGCACCAAAGCTTCAGAGTCTATAGTGCTAAATGCACCCATCATTTCAAATTGTCTGACTACGGCTGTACCGTAAAACGTAACAGAGGCTCCAATTCTTGGAATAATAGCGTCAGTTTCTTCTATATAATTGCCTTTGTAATAGACGTTAGGGTTGCGTTTTTCTATAATCAAATCACACTTCAACGGGTCGATGACTTGAATATTATGCTTGCGTTTTTCTGCAGCTTCAACTAAGCGTTGGGTTGAGTATAATTTGCTATTTCTGGATAATATTTTGATATTCATAAATCTTATTTTTATATGATAAATCTATTAATGCTGGGTCAACCACAAATTTAGGGTTTAGAAATTTTCTTCCTAACAATACAGGATACTTCATATCTTTTCTGTCGCTTAGCGATAATGAAATTCTGTAAATTTTATTAAATAATCTGATATGAGATTTGATTTCATAGCGTTTTTGCGAAATTCCATTGCTACTTTTTACACGAATGGTTTTAAAGTTTTCGAAAGTATGGATTTTTAGACTGTATTCTGGATGCTTTTCGTCTAAAAACACACAATGTAACTTATTGTCTTTGATTTCTATAGATTTACAATGAATAGAAGATGTGTAAGCTCCTGTGTCGATTTTGACTTGAACTTGATTGAAACCCAACTCAGGAAAATCAGCAATATCTGTTCGTCCTATGACAATTTTGTGTTTAGACATTAATTTTTATTCAATTTCAGAAACTCTTAAAGTATTGACCATTCCTTTATCATCAATGGGCATTGAGGCTAAATTAATTAGGTAATCGCCTTTTTCTACATAACGATTTTTGCATGCTATTTCGTTCACATCAGTAATGGTTTCATCGGTACTGACAAATTTGTCATAATAAAATGCTTTTACTCCCCAAAGCAAACTCAGTTGTGTTAAAATATTATGGTTTGAAGTAAAAGCCAAAATATGAGCTTTTGGTCGCCAAGCTGAAATTTGAAAGGCAGTATATCCACTATTGGTCAAGGTGCAAATAGCCGTGGCAGTAATTTCGTTGGCCATACGAGCAGCGTGATAACAAACTGATTTTGTGATGTAGCGTTTGGTTTTAATGTTGGGCGGATTGTGAGGTACTTTGATAAGCTCTGAGTTTTCAACGCTTTTGATAATTTGGCACATTTTGTTTATTACCTCAACAGGATATTTACCAACCGAAGTTTCGCCACTGAGCATAACCGCATCGGCACCATCCATTACAGAATTGGCTACGTCATTTACTTCAGCACGTGTTGGTGTTAGGCTGTCAATCATGGTTTCCATCATTTGTGTAGCAATGATTACGGGGATTCTTGCCAGTTTTGCTTTTAAAACCAGTTCTTTTTGAATTAATGGTACTTCATGAGCTGGAATTTCAACACCTAAATCACCTCTAGCAACCATAAGACCGTCACAATAAGCTACTATTTTATCGATGTTTTTGACACCTTCAGGTTTTTCTATTTTGGCTATGATAGGGATTTTATAATTGCTGTGTTCTTTGATTAGTTTTTGAAGCACCTTTAGATCGCTGGCATATCTTACAAATGAAAGTGCCATCCAATCCACTTGCATTTTGCAAGCAAACTTGGCGTCTTCAATGTCTTTTTTAGTAAGTGCTGGCAGTGAAATTTTGGTGTTTGGCAAGTTCACGCCTTTATTTGATTTGAGCGGTCCGCCTTGAACTACTTTGGCTTCAACAGTGTCTTTTTTGTTGGTTGAAACCACTTCAAAAATCAACTTACCATCATCAAGCAATATGCGTTCACCAGGTTTGACATCTTGTGGAAAATTTTTATAATTCATGTATGCAGACTGCTTGTTGCCAACAAATCTCTCACCTGTTTTAAACTTAATTTTATCATCCTTTTGGACAATTATGCTTTCTTCCATTTCACCAACACGCAATTTAGGTCCTTGTAAATCTCCTAAAATTCCAGCATTGAAACCGTATTCTTCATTAAGGTCTCTTATCATTTTCACTCGCTCTTCAACATCTTTATAGTTAGCATGAGAAAAATTGATTCTAAAAATATTGACCCCAGCTTCAAGCATGGCTTTTAGGGTTTCCTTTTTAGAAGTTGCTGGTCCTAATGTGGCAACGATTTTTGTTTTTTTAGTTGATTTCATATCAATTTTTTAATATTAATTATTCAAAAATAAGGTTTTCAGGTGACTTAATACTATCAGTTTTGATTTCATAGGCACTGATGAGTTGTGGAATTTCATTTAATTCTATAATTAATTTTTTAGTTTTATAACGGTTAAATTCATCTTCAATTTTTATGAGATAATCACTTTGAAGTTTAGATTCTACTAAGTGTTTTTTAATAACTTGGCTTTGGTTATCGAAAAGTGATGTTGTCTGTTCAGGTTTAAGATTGATATATTTAGATTTATTTTGAACAAAATATAGTTTTGTATCTGCTTTTACATCATAATAGGTATAAAGTGCAAAAAATATGCAATAGTTCTTGTAGATCAATTCAACGTCTTCTTTAGTTCTTTCAAACTGCATTTCAAGGTGTTTATTCAATAAAAAAGCCATTTTAAAAGGCTCAATAGAAGCATTAAGACCGATGAGTTTAAAATCAAAATCTGTAAATTTATTAAGGACTAGCTTTGGCATGTCGTAAATGTAAGCATAGGTAAATTAAAATATATTATCCTGACGTTAAAATTCAATCCAAAATTTGATCCTGCAAGGTATAATAAGCTCTTCGGCAGACTTTCTCTTCTGCTTTTTTCTTTGATAAGGCTCTAGCTTTAGCAATATTTTTTCCATTGAGTTGATAGATCATAGCAAAGTATTTTTGACCATTGGTGCTTTTCTCTTTATCACTATATTCTATAAGTTTGTATTGGTGTTTGTGTTTTTGACACCACTCTATCATATAGCTTTTATAACTAATGACTCTATTTTCGAGCTCTTCGATATCTATAAAAGGTTTCACAATTTTATCTAAGATAAATTTCTCACATTTTTTAAAACCTTGATCTAAATAAATAGCAGCAATTAAAGCTTCTATAAGATTACCATAAATATTATCACTAAAACATTCAGGTTTTACCTCAGAATGTAATAAGCTTAATAAATCATAAGATTGACCGATTTGGTTGAGGTTTTTTCGGTTTACGGCTTTAGCTCTCATTTTGGTAAGATAGCCTTCATCGCCTTGTGGAGATTGTTTAAATAAATGAACAGATATCACGGAATCTAATAATGAGTCTCCCAAAAATTCTAAACGTTCATAGTTGATATCATAACCTAATTTGTCTTTGAGGTTCAGGGAGCGATGGGTAAAAGCTCTTTTGTAAATACTTAAGGTTTTGGGCTTAAACCCGATAATTTCATAAATTTTACAAAAAAAAACCCCGTCCTTTTTGGAACGGGATTTAAATATATTGTCAATAAATTTCATGAAATATAATGTCAATCATTATTCTACAAATGTCTTTAAAGCAATACATGCATTATGACCACCAAAACCAAAAGTGTTACTTAAAGCCACTTTTACGTCTCGTTTTTGTGCATGATTTAAAGTTAAATTGAGCTCAGGGTCAATGTTTTCATCTTGAGTCTTGTGATTTATGGTTGGTGGCACTAAACTGTGTTGCATTGCCAATATAGAAGCAATAGCTTCAATAGCACCAGCAGCACCAAGCAAGTGTCCTGTCATAGACTTTGTAGAATTGATATTGATGTTTTTGGCATGATTACCAAAGACTTCTTTAATAGCTTTAAGCTCTGCAACATCTCCAAGAGGAGTTGATGTGCCATGGGTGTTTATAGCATCAACATCTTCAGGATTTAAGCCTGCATTATGCAAACAATTTTTCATCACTGCAATGACGCCTTTACCTTCAGGATGAGGAGCTGTCATATGATAAGCATCTGAAGACAAACCACCGCCTATAACCTCGGCATAGATTTTTGCACCGCGAGCTTTAGCATGATCTAAATCTTCAAGAATAAGTGCACCAGCTCCTTCACCGAGAACAAAACCGTCACGAGTAGCATCAAAAGGTCTTGAGGCTGTTTCTGGACTATCATTTCTTGTTGATAGAGCGTGCATAGCATTAAAGCCACCCATTCCAGCCTCTGTAACCGCAGCTTCACTTCCGCCAGTTACAATGATATCACTATAACCCATTCGTATTTGGTTAATAGCATCAATGATAGCATTGGCTGCAGATGCACAAGCTGAAACTGTGGTGTAGTTTGGACCCATAAACCCGTGCTTAATCGAAATATTGCCAGGAGCAATATCTGCAATCATTTTTGGGATGAAAAATGGGTTGAAACGCGGTGTGCCATCACCCTTGGCATAATTGATCACTTCGTTTTGGAAAGTTTCTAAACCACCTATACCAGCACCCCAAATCACACCTACACGGTATTTGTCAACTGTGTCAAGATCTATTTTTGAGTCTGCAATAGCTTCATCAGAAGCCACTATAGCGTATTGTGCAAATTTATCGAGGCGTCTCACTTCTTTACGATCAAAATAATCTGCAGTGTTGAAATTTTTAATTTCACAAGCAAATTTAGTCTTGAACTTATCTGTATTAAAGTAAGTAATTGGTGCAGATCCACTTTTGCCATTAGACAATCCATCCCAATATTCTTGGATGTTATTACCTATAGGCGTAATGGCACCTATACCTGTTACGACAACACGCTTTAATTCCATGAAAAGTGTTTTATTTAGCGTCTTCTATGTAAGAAATCGCCTGACCAACTGTAGAAATGTTTTCAGCTTGATCGTCTGGGATTTGAATATCAAATTCTTTTTCAAACTCCATAATAAGTTCAACGGTGTCTAAAGAGTCGGCACCTAAGTCGTTAGTGAAACTTGCGTCGTTTACAACTTCGTTTTCGTCAACGCCTAATTTGTCAACGATTATAGCTTTTACTCTTGATGCAATGTCTGACATGATAAATTTTTTTTAGTTTATATGGTGGCAAAAATAAGAAACTTTGGCTTATAACAAATTTTAATTCCAAAAATGTATAGCTTTTACAATTTTATATACATTAGTGGCTGATTTTGTATTGCAAAATAATTAAAAAAAACATCATATTGAAAAAAACTTTTAAAAAACCGACAAAGACTTTAGTGATATTTGCTTCTGGCTATGGTTCTAATGCTTTAAATATCATTGAATATTTTGATCAAAACCCCATAGCAGAAGTAAAAGCTGTGTTTTGCAATAACCCCAAAGCTAAGGTTATGAGCAAAGCTAAAAACCAAAATGTTGAAGTGGTTTTGTTTGATAAAAAGCAACTTCAACAAACAAACTTTGTGTTAAACCAACTCAAAGAAATCTCACCAGATTTAATCATCCTTGCTGGGTTTTTGCTTAAAATCCCTGAAAATATCATCGAAGCTTTTCATCAAAAAATCATTAATATCCATCCATCTTTGTTGCCAAAATATGGTGGAAAAGGCATGTACGGCGACCACGTGCACCGTGCGGTGATTAATAATAACGAAAAAGAATCCGGTATCAGCATTCATTATGTCAATTCTGTTTATGACGACGGTCAAATTATAGCTCAGTTCAAAACCCCATTAAATGACAATGATGATATCAACTCGCTTAAATCTAAAATTAAAACCCTTGAGCAAAAGCATTTTCCTGAAACCATTGCTAAAATTTTAAATCATGGCTAAACAAAAATATTACGTGGTTTGGGATGGACATAATCCTGGAATTTACAAGACTTGGGAAGACTGTAAGTTGCAAATCAAAAATTATTCACAAGCCAAATACAAGTCTTTTCATAGTCTGGCTACTGCTGAAGAAGCGTTTAATATGGGCTTTTATGAATTTCAAAAACTCAGCAAGCTCAATCAACTCAAGCCTAAGTTACCGCGTGAAGTTCAACTTAATTCTATCTGTGTTGATGCGGCTTCAAGCGGTAATCCTGGAAAGATGGAATACCGAGGCGTAGAAACTCAAACCCGAAAGGTTTTATTTCAAAAAGGTCCATTTGAACAAGCTACAAATAATATTGGCGAATTTTTGGCTCTCGTGCATGGTTTAGCCTTTTTGAAAAAACAACAAAGCTCAAGAGTTTTATATTCTGATTCTAAAATAGCCATCGGTTGGGTAAAACAAAAACGCTGCAAAACCAAGCTTAAACTCACCCAAAGCAATGCTGAAGTATTTGAATTGATCAAACGTGCAGAAATTTGGCTCAAAACCCATTCTTATAAAACTAAAATCTTAAAATGGGAAACTAAAATTTGGGGCGAAATTCCTGCTGATTTTGGGAGAAAGTAATGCCAATTTGAAAGTATAATACCAACCTATATTATAAGGAGCATTTACACGACATTCAGGATAACATTCGGAATTATATTTCAGAGAAATTTTCTGAAATTTTTGAGATCAGAAAAACTATGTCAACAAACATATACATCAAGGCTAATTTTTCCACTTTAAGCTTTCCATAATTTTCCGCATATCATTCTTAAGATATTCCGCCGCTGGTAAAATAGAATCGTAATTGGGTTGTGCCTTAAAATAAATGGATCCTGTAACAAAGTGGTTCAAGCTATCAGTTAAGTAAAATTGGGCTTGAGAAGCAGCATTACCTTCAATTTCATAAAACAAGCCATATGTGTTGTGTTCATCATTGATAAAGGATTGTGATAAAATAGCATCAGCTTTAATTTCGTGTTTCAAGGGCAATTTTTGAGCATCAATAATGAGAGATTTTAAATTATTTTCAACAGGATAATAACTGATGTAAATAGAGCCTTTCATTTCAGGATAGGTGATGTCTAACCAACAGGGGCGATTTTGAATACTATCATTTATTTTGGATAGGCTGTTAACGATAAAGCTAAAAGGGCAATTTAACTCTGTTTTGAAATATTGAGGTTTAGGATATTCTAAGGCTAAAAAGGCTTTTGGTTTAGGTAAAGCGTCATGGTCTTGACAAGCAAAGCTTAAAACTGCTAAAACACTTAAACTAATTGCTTTTTTTATACCCATTAACTCATTTTTTTTAACTTAGATGCAAACAGTAATAGTTGTATGCTTATTTTATGTTTAAGGTCTAACTGAAGTTTCGCTCTTTTTTAAATTGTCCTAAAAACAAGATAAATATCAGAAAAAAAGCAAAATTTTGTTTTTTTAATTTACTGATTTTCAATATAATTAAAGCTGTAATTCCAAATACAACAACAAAATGCTACAGCACAAAGATATTAAAAATTTATCAGAATTAAACAGGGCTTTTATTGATAAACACACACATTCATCTAAAAATTCTGTATCCTTCAATTTCTGGGTTCTAATATTAGATTTCTAAGCATGAAAGTCTATATCTTAAAACAAAGTCGTCTAAACTATATCATCTAAACTGGTTTGCACAAAACCTGAATGTTGTGCTTTTGGCTTAATTTGATTAATCACGTAGTCTAATGAAAGATAAGATGGAAGACATATTCTTATTTTCTCTACAAAGTTCGAGACTGCTGTTTTTGTTTTTCAAGTTTCGGAAAGTTGTGAAATATTAGACTGAGTTTAATTTTCAACCCCTTTTAGGCATCATATAGACTACTTTAAAATGTTAAAAAAGTAATATTTTAGTACATCATTACTACTTCAATATGTTAATTTTTTAAATAATACATCGTTTTCGTTTATATTAGCATTACATCAACTGATGCATGTTAACATAAATTTAAACTTAAATATTTTCACTGACGTATTTATGATGTGTGGAAGTATTTATTTATAGATTATTTTATTTTTAATTTAGTTGCCGACATTTATTTTAATTTAATTTTATTTTATGAAAAAAGTATTCAGCCTATTTTGTCTTTTATTTTGTTCTATAATATCTTGGAGTCAACAAGAGGTAAGTGGTGTTGTAACAGCTGCTAGTGATGGCATCCCGATACCAGGCGTTAATATAATTATCGAGGGAACGTCTAATGGTACAACAACAGATTTTGATGGTAAATACTCAATCAGTGTAGAGCGAGGAAAAAAACTAATCTTTAGTTATGTAGGATTTAAAACTGAAAGTATCTTAATAGAAGACCAAACCACAATTAATGTATCTCTGGAAGATGATGTTCAATCTTTAGATGAAATAGTTGTAGTTGGTTATGGTGGTCAGAAAAAAGCTGATTTAACTGGAGCTATAACCACTGTAAAGTCTGATGTTATTGAAAAAACACCTGCCAACAATATTATGCAATCCTTACAAGGTAGAGTAGCTGGGCTACAAATTATCAGTAGCGGTTCTCCTGGATCAGGTCCATCAGTTAGAATAAGAGGTGTTAATTCTTTTGCTGCTGGTGGTAGTCCTTTATATGTTGTAGATGGAGTTTTTTATGACAACATAGATTTCCTAGACAGCAGTCAGATAGAGAGTATATCAGTTTTAAAAGATGCATCTTCGATAGCAATCTTTGGTCAAAAAGGAACAAATGGTGTTGTAATTGTAGAAACTAAAGGTGGCAAGACCAACAAAAAACCTACATTTACCTACAGTGGATTCACAGGACTTCAAAATGCTCAAAACATTGTACAAATGGCTAATGCAGAGCAATTTGTTACAATGGCTATGGAATCTGGTTCTCAAGCTGATATTCAATTTGTTGAAAATGCAATCCAAAGATTTGGACGAAGCAGAATAAATCCTAATCTACCTGATGTTAATACAGACTGGTATGATGAAATATTAAGGACTGCTCCTATTCAAAATCATAACATAGGTGTAACAGGAGGCACAGAAAAAACCTCTTATGGAGTAAATGCTAGTTACTTTTCTCAAGAAGGTATTTTAGATATGAAAAATGAATACGAACGTTTCAATATTCAATCAAATATTGATGTAGAAGTATCTGATAGGATAAAAGTAGGAGCTAATGCCTTATTTAGTAATGCTGAAAGATTTATCCCTGAAAATGGAGCTTGGTTTCAGGCTTATTTTGCTGTACCTATTCTACCTGTATTTGACTATCTTAATACTGAGGCAACACCTATTCCTTATTCAGATGCGACATTACTTGGTTATAGAGGTTCTCAAAACCCTTTTCCAGTTATGAGATTTAATGATAATAGAGAAAAACAAAGACGAACATTAACAAGTATATATGCCGAATATTCAATTATTCCAGACAAATTAACTTTTAGAACGTTTTACAGTCACGATTATTCAACATTTTCAGTTCGTAATGTAAGAAAACCTTATTTTATTTCAGAAAACTCACAAAGAGCTGTATCTTCTATTACTAGAGTAGAAAGAAACGTATCCAATCAATATTGGGATAATATTTTAACTTATAATGACTCATTTGGGGAACATGATTTAAAAGTTATAGCTGGCACATCATATCGCGACGAACAGTTTAATGCATTAACAGCAACTGGAGATGATATAACAGGAATAGATTTTGAAACTTCTTGGTTTTTAGATTTTGCAGACCCAAGCTCTTTTGCTAATCAGGTTAATGGCAATGGTGATAGATTATATTCCTTTGCCTATTTGGGAAGAGCAGAATATAGCTTTAAAGATAAATACTTAATTAATGGAACTTATAGATATGAAGGTGATGGAAGATTTCCTAAAGAAATATGGTTAGGAACAGGAAGTGTTGGTTTAGGTTGGGTCATCTCTGAAGAGAATTTTATGGAAAATAACAAAATATTTGATTTTCTTAAACTAAGAGGGAGTTGGGGACAATTGCCAAATGGGGCTCTAACTGGTAGTGCCGGAACTAGAACCATATCTACACTTACAACTGCAATAAACGATATGCTAGTTAATGGTATTATAAGCACAAACAATTTTACAGATTTAGAAAGAGAAATTTTAGAAGAAACTAATGTTGGTATTAGTGCCAAAATGTTTGATAACAAACTTTCTTTAGAATTAGACTATTTTAGAAGAGATACTAAAAAACTGGTCATCCCAGTTATTCAACCCATTGCTGGTAATACTGTATTAGAAAATGCTGGAGAAATGAGAAATACTGGTTTTGAGCTTGCTGCTACATGGTCTCAAGTTATTAATGATAATTGGAATTTTTCAGTAAGTGGTAATATTGGCACATTGGATAATGAAATGACTAAAATAAACAACGGTCTCGGATACATAGATACTGGCTCTGCAGAATTTAGACAGAGGTCTATTTTAGGCGAACCAGTAGAAGCCTTTTTCGGTTTAGAAGTAGCCGGTGTTTACCAAAATGCAGAGCAAATTGCAAATGATCCAATTGCTATTGAAAACAACTTAGAACCTGGAGATTTTATATATAAAGACCAAAATAATGATGGAATTATTGATGACCAGGATAGAACAGTAATAGGTTCCTATTTACCAGATATAACTTATGGTGGAAATTTTCAAGTTTCATACAAAAATTTTGACCTATCGGTAGCATTTGCAGGTCAAGCAGGTAATGAAATTTTGAACCGAAGACGGGGTGAAGTCATATTTACCAATGACACTAATATAGATGCTGATTTTGCTAAAAACAGATGGCATGGTGAAGGCACTACTAATTCTTACCCATCTTCGGCTGGGAGAAGAAAAGGCTGGAATCAAAGACTATCTACGTTTTTTATTGAAGACGGATGGTTTTTTAGAATACAAAATGCACAATTGGCTTACACTCTGAATTCAAAAACTTTCGGAGAAAAAATACCAGAAATAAGACTTACCCTAACAGCTGAAAGACCTTTAACAGTATTTGATTACAATGGGTTTAACCCTGAGCAACCAAATGGAGTAGATAGGCAAACCTTTCCTGTTCCAGCTATATACACTTTTGGAATAAACATTAAAATCTAAAATTTAATAAAATGAGAATTACAAAAAAATTTAAACAACTATTCAAAGCATTATTTGTTTTAGTGATTGTAGTTTGTACAACACTGACATCCTGCGATGATAAATTAGAACAGAATGAAGGACAACTTGCAGCTGATGATTTAGATTTTACCCAATCAGAAGATATGATTTTACCGCTAATAGGTGCATACAGTGTAACTTATTCAAGAGGTTGGGAAGATCCTCTACTTATCGGCGTTAGAGGTGATGATGTTAATGCAGGTGGCTTAGGAGATCAACCCCTTTTTACTGAGACTGACTTATACAATTACGACAGAGGGTTTTGGATGTATAATCAAGTTTGGGAAAATTTCTATGGAGATATTCTTGATATAAACAACACACGCGAGACAATTGAACAATATCAAGAATTTGCAACTGGAGACTTCATTGGATTAGCAGACCAGTATATTGCTGAAACTAAAGTATTGAGTGGTTTTCAACACTTACAAATGTCTAAACTTTGGGGTGATATCTTTATTATTACCTCGACAGACGTTAAGCAAGAAATAGACAACGGTGTATATACCAAAATGGAAGTTATGCAATATGTGTCAGACCTTATGGACGAGGCTATTCCTTTCTTGCCAGACATGAGACCAAACGAAAGAACAGATGTTCCTGGAGGTGTTACAAAATATACTGCTCTGGCAATAAAAGCTATGGCAAACTTAGAAATGGAAAATTATCAAGGTGTTGCAGATGCTACAAAAGAGATAATAGATTCTAACAAATTTATTTTATTTCCAGATTTTTATGAACTATTTAAAAAACCTGGAAAATTAGCTGATGAAAATATTTTTGAATTACAATTTTCAGACTTCAATTCAGCCACTGGACCAGTAAGCAATCATCTATTTGCTCCTTTTGGTCCCTCAAGTTGGGATCCTGTTGTTGAAACAGCTTCTGGAGGCTGGGGATTTTATGAACCTAGTCTTAAATACATAAAATTTATGTTAGACAGAAACGATCAAATAAGACTTGTAACTAGCGTTAATTTTACACCTCGTGGTATAGATAAAATCATGGAGGATCCAAATTATGCAACCCTTCCAAATTATATTTCTAACGTTACTTTAGATGGTGATGTCTTTAATGATTACTCAAGAGCAATGTTTGCTAGTGGTAAACACTATTTACCATCAAATCAGTTAACCCCAGGCAGAAATGACTATGGTTCTGGTAAAAACTTAATTGTTATCAGATATGCTGAAATTTTACTTATGTATGCTGAGGCTTTAACTCGTGGAGCAAGCGGAAGTAATATGACTGCAGATCAAGCCGTTAATATAGTCAGAAGTAGAGTTAATATGCCGGCACTATCAAATGTTACTACTCAAGATGTATTAAATGAAAAATATGCAGAATTGGCAATGGAATGGGGTATCCGATATTTTGACATGATCAGAGTGGACAATTATGACGAATTAAGCTATGGCGGTAGAACTTTTACTGCTGATAAAGAGCTTTTACCTTATCCTCAAGAACAATTAGACCTTTTACCATTAGAATAATTTAATAAAGAAAAATATGAAAACAATAAAAAAATATATATCCTTATTGCTTATATTGCTTTTAGCTACGGCATGTGATGATGGAATAGACCCGATTTCAAGAGTAGATCCAGGTCCAGACGCTGGTGCTCCATTGGTAACTATTGAGAGACCTATAAATGGTTTTTCAATTCAAGTTCCTGAACCAGTTACATCAGTTAATATTAAATTTAGAGCTGAAGATGATATTGAATTGCAATCAGTCAGTGTAAAGATTGACGGGGCTGAAATTGCTTTTTATGATGAATTTATTGACTATAGAGTTTTTATAGAAGAACTTGTTTATGATGAGGTTACAACTGGTAGTCATGTCTTAGAGGTTTCTGCCACAGATTTGTCAGGAAATACAACAATTGCAACTTCTAATTTCAGTAAGGAACCTCCATACACACCACTGTTTCCTGGTGAAACATTCTATATGGATTTTGATGGAAGTTTTACTAATTTAGTAACTGTAACAGACGCCACTGAAGTTGGTAATCCTGGCTTTGCACCTGAAGCTAGAGTCGGAACAGGAGCTTACGCTGGTGCAGCAGATTCTTATCTAACTTTTCCAACGGAGGGCTTGTTGGCAAATGAATTTAGTGCATCATTCTGGTTAAAAGTAAATTCAGTACCCGATAGAGCTGGGATTCTAGTTATTGGTCCACCTGACGAAGATAATCCAGATGCCCAAAATAACAGAACAGGTGGCTTTAGGTTTTTCCGTGAAAATGCAGGTGGTATGCAACGTTTTAAACTCAATGTTGGAACTGGTGATGGCGAGGCATGGTTTGATGGTGGAGCAGCTGCAGATGTAGATCCTTCGGTCGATGAATGGGTTCATTTTGCATTTACAATTTCAGACACAGAAAGCGTTGTTTACATAAACGGAGAGGTCGTTAGCCAAAATTCATTTTCAGGAGTTGATTGGACTGGCTGTGATATTCTTTCTATCATGTCTGGTGCACCTAGATTTACTGGTTGGGATCACTTATCTGATGAGAGTTTTATGGATGAACTTAGACTTTTCAATGTCGCACTTACACAAGAAGAAGTAATTGAGCAAATTGCCAAAGCAGATGAGGTATTCAAATTAGGTTTTAACGGTAGTTATACTGAGAGTTACAGTGATGAAGATGCTACAGTTGTCGGAAATCCTAGTTTTAGTTCTGATGCCGCTGAAGGTACAAGTTCTTATCAAGGTGCAGTAGATTCATATTTGACATTTCCAACGGAGAATATTATAAATAATGATGGATTCTCAGCAGTATTTAAATATAAACTCAACCCTTCTCCAGACAGAGCAGGCATTTTGGTTATTGGTCCACCTGACGAAAACAATCCAGATGCCCAAAATAACAGAACAGGTGGCTTTAGGTTTTTCCGTGAAAATGCGGGTGGTATGCAGCGTTTTAAACTCAATGTAGGAACAGGTGATGGTGAAGCATGGTTTGATGGTGGAGCAGCTGCTGATTTAGACCCTAATAATCCAGATTGGGTTCAAATGGCTTTTACTATCTCAGATACAGAAAGTGTAGTTTATATAAATGGTCAAGTAGTAAGTCAGAATACATTTTCAGGAGTTGACTGGACAGGTTGTGATATCCTTTCAATCATGTCAGGAGCACCAAGATTTACAGGTTGGGATCATTTATCTGATGAAAGCCTTATGGATGACTTAAGAATTTACAAAAAAGCTTTATCTCAAACCGAAATACAATCAATGCTTTAAATACCAATTTTTGATCTCTATTCACCTTTTTAATAATGTGTGAAAAATTTAAGAATTAGTCCTTAACTTTAGCTGTATTAGTTTATTAATACAGCTGAAGTTTATAATAGCTTTTTTTAATGAAATATTTAAAATCAATATTGTTTTTTGTTTGGAGTGCAATTTTATGTATTTCAATTAGCTGTAATAACAATAGCACAAAAAATAAAAATAATCCACCTAATGATAAGCCAAATAAAGGATTGTCAAACCAAGTTGATTTGCTTAATAAGGTTCAAAAGCAAA
This sequence comes from Psychroflexus sp. MBR-150, assembly GCF_053628795.1. Lineage (NCBI taxonomy): Bacteria > Pseudomonadati > Bacteroidota > Flavobacteriia > Flavobacteriales > Flavobacteriaceae > Psychroflexus > Psychroflexus sp. MBR-150. The sequence goes on along the minus strand of NZ_JBRJHB010000015.1, from coordinate 51,199 downwards.
CGATTAATTATTTTTGGGAAGGTGCAGAACCAAATTCTGGCTTAGCTAGAGAGCGTTTGCACATGGATGGTGTATATCCAACCTCTCCAAAAAACACGGTGACTACAGGTGGAAGTGGTTTTGGATTAATGGCTATTTTGGTAGGTGTTGAACGTGGTTGGATTTCAAGAGAAGAGGCATTAAATAGATTTATAAAAATCGTTAATTTTCTTGAAAAAGCAGATCGTTTTCATGGTGCTTGGCCTCATTGGATAGACGGAGAAACTGGAAAAGTATATCCTTTTAGCAAAAAAGACGATGGCGGTGATTTAGTTGAAACTGCATTTCTCATACAAGGTCTTCTGACTGTGGCTGAGTATTACAGAGATGGAAACGAACTTGAAAAAAATCTTGTCAAAAAGATAGAAAAACTTTGGAAAGAAGTAGAATGGAATTGGTACACCAAAGGCAACGAAGATGTCTTATATTGGCATTGGTCGCCTAAATATGGTTGGGATATGAATTTTCCAGTGGGTGGCTATAATGAATGTTTAATCATGTATATACTCGCTGCCGCTTCTCCTTCACATCCAATCTCTAAAGAGGTTTACGATAAAGGTTGGGCCAGAAACGGCAATATAGTTTCACAGGACAGCTTTTATGGTGAAGACTTGGTTCTTGATTATTATCAACACGATGATGCTCAGATTGGACCTCTGTTTTGGGCTCATTATTCCTTCATGGCTCTCAATCCTCATGGTCTTTCAGACCAATATGCAGATTATTGGAAGTTAACCCAAAATCAAGCAAAAATTCATTATAAATATGCTTTGGATAATCCTAAAGAATTCGAAGGATATGGAGATAGTCTATGGGGACTAACCTCTAGCTATTCCATAAACGGATATTATGGACACAGACCAGGAAAAGACATAGGAGTGATTTCTCCAACTGCAGCCTTATCATCATTTCCATATACACCAGAAGCCAGCATGAAATTTTTAAAAAATATTTATAAAAACCACGATTCCTTGGTTGGTAAATATGGTCCTTATGATGCATTTAGCTTCGAGCATAATTGGTATTCACCAAGATACTTAGCTATTGACCAAGGACCAATTCCTGTAATGATAGAAAATTATAGAACAGGATTATTATGGAATTTATTTATGAAAAATAAAGATGTGCAAGCTGGTTTGGATAAGTTAGGTTTTAAAATTGAATAAAAATAATTAAATGAAAAGATTCTATTACGTTTTAATGATAGCTGTTTTTACCAGTTGTGGTGGTGATGAAACCTCGGACTTACAAGAATCTGAAGACCCAAATGATGATCCCGTTGTGTCATTGACAGATGAGCAATTAATGGATTTAGTTCAACAAGAGACATTTAAATATTTTTGGGACTTCGCTGAAAGTAATTCAGGAGCAGCTCGGGAACGTTATCATCCCAACGATCCGTCTAACAGTGAAAATGTAGTGACAACTGGTGGAAGTGGTTTCAGTCTTATGGCTATTATTGTAGGTATTGAACGCGGTTACATTTCCCGTGCTGAAGGCGTAGGAAGATTAAATCAAATTCTTGATTTTTTTGAAAATGCAGATCGTTTTCATGGTGCTTGGCCACACTGGATAGATGGAACTTCAGGAAATGTTTTACCTTTTAGCACTCAAGACAATGGAGGTGATATAGTAGAAACTGCACTATTTGTTCAAGGTCTTATTTGTGTTAAAGAATATTTAAAAAACGGTACCCAAGAAGAACAGAACATTGCAAATCAAGCTGATATGCTTTGGAAAGACGTAGAATGGAATTGGTACACCAATGGACAAAATAAAATGATATGGCACTGGAGTCCTAATCATGGGTTTGCAATAAATTTAGAATTAAAAGGCTATAATGAAACGCTAATTACATTTATTTTAGGGGCAGCATCTCCAGACTATGCAATATCTACAGAAGTTTATAACCAAGGCTGGGCAAACAATGGTGCTATTGTGTCATCAGCGGTTCAGTTTGGTATCCCATTAATTTTAGATCATGTTGGTTCTGGCACAGGACCTTTGTTTTGGTCGCACTATTCATATCTAGGTCTAAACCCTACTAATCTTAGCGATCAGTATGCCAATTATTGGGATCTCAATGTCAACCACACCAATATTAATTATCAGCATTGTGTGAATAATCCCAATAATTACGAAGGTTATGGTCCAGATTGTTGGGGATTAACAGCAAGCTATACTAGAAATGCTGATGGTTCCGTTGGCTATACTGCTCATGATCCTGAAAATGATACTGGTGTCATCTCGCCGACTGCTGCCATTAGTTCTATCAATTATACTCCTGAGAAGTCTTTAGCAGCAATGCGTCATTTTTATGATAATAATCTCATGGGATCTGCTGGTTTCTACGATGCTTTTAGTCCACATTTCAACAATTGGGTAACGGAACGTTATTTGGCCATCGATCAAGGTCCACAAATTATAATGATCGAAAATTATAGAACAGGACTGTTGTGGGATTTATTTATGCAGAATGATGATGTCCAAAATGGATTAGATACTTTAGGATTTACGTATTAGAAGATAATTATGAAACATTTAAAATCAGTTTTGGTACTTGTGTCTGTTATTTGTTGCTCTGTTACAATGGCTCAAAATGAATTGTATGAAGAAGAGTTTTATATATTAGACAGTGATACGCTGCAATATAGAATCATGTATCCCAACAATTTTTCAGAAGATCAGAAATATCCTGTCGTTCTATTTTTACACGGTGCAGGAGAACGAGGAAGTGATAACAAGAAACAATTAATGCACGGCAGTAAATTATTCTCAGATAAAACCAATCGTGGAGCATTTCCAGCAATCGTAATTTTTCCTCAATGTCCCAAAAACAGTTATTGGTCTAATGCGGAAGTTGATAGAAGTAGTTTTCCGATACGCTTAGTATTTCCAAAAGATAAGGAAGCCACTAAACCAATGCAATTAGTTGTTGATTTGATGAAAGATTTGACTTCAAAGCCTTATGTGAATACTAATAAAGTTTACGTTGGAGGCTTATCTATGGGCGGTATGGGAACATTTGAAATCCTTTCTAGACAGCCCAATATGTTTGCGGCTGCATTTGCCATTTGTGGAGATGGTAATGCAGAATTGACTAAAAATTATGCTGATAAAGTGGATATGTGGATTTTTCATGGTGCTCAGGATAATGTTGTAAACCCTAAAGGTTCGTTAAAAATGGTTGAGGCAATTTTAGAAAATGGTGGTAAACCAAACTTTACTCTATATTCAGATGCAAATCACAACAGTTGGGATTCTGCTTTTGCAGAACCAAATTTATTAACTTGGCTTTTTTCTAAATCTAAAAAATAAGGAATGTATAAACTTGAAATAAAATTGATACTTACAGTAATTGTTGCAACTATGATGTCTTCTTGTGAAACAAAAGACAGCAAAATATTATCAGATAAAACTAACAGTATTTATAGTGAAAAAGTAGATTCCATAATCAGTTTAATGACATTGGATGAAAAAATCGGTCAATTAAATCTTCCAGCAACTGGTCCTATTACTACTGGTTCTTCAAAAAGTACAGATGTTGTTGAAAAAATAAAAGAAGGTAAAATTGGAGGCCTTTTCAATTTGAAAGATCCAAAAAACATATATGAAGTTCAAAAAATTGCTGTAGAAAAAAGCCGATTAGGTATTCCTTTAATTTTTGGCATGGATGTGATTCATGGTTTTAAAACAACATTTCCGATTCCATTGGGATTGTCTTGCTCTTGGGATTTAGAGATGATTGAAAAAACTGCCAAAATAGCAGCATCAGAAGCAAGTGCAAATGGTATTAATTGGACGTTTTCACCTATGGTTGACATATCTCGTGATCCACGCTGGGGAAGAGTTTCAGAAGGAAATGGCGAAGACCCATATCTGGGAAGTGAAATTGCACGTGCTATGGTACGCGGTTATCAACAAAATGATTTAAGTGCAAATAACACATTAATGGCTTGTGTGAAACACTTTGCTCTCTACGGTGCAGTAGAAGCTGGTAGAGATTATAACACGGTAGATATGAGCCGTATAAGAATGTACAACGAATATTTACCTCCTTACAAAGCTGCTATAGAAGAAGGTGTTGGTTCTGTGATGGCTGCGTTCAATGAAATTGATGGTGTGCCAGCTACTGGCAATAAATGGTTGCTGACCGATTTATTACGTGATGATTGGGGATTTGATGGTTTTGTAGTGTCTGATTACACGGGAATTTATGAAATGATGGAGCACGGAATGGGAGACGAATATATGGTGACGTCTCTGGCATTAAAAGCTGGATTAGATATGGATATGGCAGGTGACTCGCCTCATATTGACGCTGCTTATATCAAACAACTTAAGGGAGCTTTGGATCAAGGAAAAATTTCAATGGAGCATATCGATAGAGCTGTAGGTCGCGTACTCAAAGCAAAATTCCAGTTGGGATTATTTGATGATCCATACAAATATTGCAGTCTTGAAAGGGCTAAACAAGAAACATATACTCAAAAAAACAGAGATTATGCTCGACTCGTAGGTGCAGAATCTATGGTTTTACTTAAAAATAAAAATCAACTGCTGCCTCTAAAAAAATCTGGGACAATTTCAGTTATAGGACCTTTAGCTAAAGCCAGCAATAATATGCCTGGAACATGGAGTGTTTCTACAGATCACGAAAAAGCCATTTCGGTTTGGGATGGTCTAAAAGAGTCTGTTGGCGATCAAGTTAATTTATTATATGCCAAAGGAAGTAACATCACTAAAGACTTAGATTTAGAAAAACGGGTTACGATGTTTGGCAAAGATATTCCAAGAGATGGTAGAACAGATCAACAACTTTTAAATGAAGCTATAGCTGTTGCCAATAAATCAGACGTTATTATTGCGACTATAGGTGAGTCTTCAGAATTTAGTGGTGAAAGTAGCAGTAGAACAAATTTAAAAATACCTGATGTGCAAAAAGATTTACTAAACGCACTGCTTAAAACTGGTAAACCAGTTGTATTGGTACTTTTTACTGGCAGACCCCTAAATATAGTAGAAGAAAATAAAAAAGTACCAGCAATTTTAAACGCTTGGTTTCCAGGTAGTGAAGCTGGCTTATCGATTTCTGATGTGCTGTTTGGGGATGTTAATCCATCGGGAAAACTAACAATGACATTCCCAAGAAATGTCGGTCAAGTACCATTATTTTACAATCACAAAAATACAGGACGACCTTTGGGTAATTCGGAAGGGAAGTTCGAAAAATTTAAATCTAATTACTTAGATGTTCGTAACGAACCTTTATATCCTTTTGGATATGGTTTAAGTTACACAACATTTAAATATGGGGATTTAACTTTAGATAAAACATCGATTACAAAAAACGACGAATTAAAAGTATCAGTAGATATTACAAATACTGGAGATTATGATGGCAAGGAAATCGCACAACTTTACATTAGAGATGTTGTAGGCACGGTCACTAGACCCGTTAGAGAGCTTAAAGGCTTCCAAAAAATATTTATAAAAAAAGGTGAAACTGTAACGGTTACCTTTAATATTTCGGTTGAAGATTTAAAATTCTACAACTCTAATTTAGATTTTGTTGCTGAACCTGGAGTATTCCAAGTAGCTATAGCACCGAGTTCAGATTTTGAATTTAAGAAATCCTTCGAACTAATAGATTAAATATAATTAGGGAATTCTCATCCTACTATAAGCTGATATTTCAGTAAAATTTTAATTGAAAAACTAAATGAAATTTGTAATAAACATATTTGTATTCTTGTTTGTGTTATCCCTTTCAGCACAAAACAAAGCCACATACACCTATGCCATAAAAGGAAAAGACACCTTAAAATTAGATGTTTACACACCAGAAAATATCAAAAAAACAGACACTTTACCTGTTTTGCTTTGGATGCACGGTGGCGGATTTGCTGTTGGTCATAGAGATTACATAGACGATAAAAATTTAGTAAAATATGTAGCCAAAGAGCAGAATTATATTGGTATTTCCATTTCATACAGATTACTAAGAAAAGGCACAAAGACAGGTTTTGGTTGCGATTGTAGCAAAGATGAAAAGTTAGAAACTTTTAAACAAGCAGCTATCGATTATATGGATGCTGCTAAATATGTGGTAGAACACGCTAATGAACTTCAAGTCGATACAACTAAAATCATTGCTGGTGGTAGTAGTGCTGGTGCCGAAGGCATCCTTAATGCAGTTTTTATGCGTGAGTATTTTATAGATAATGCTGAGGCGTATAGCAACGTAAAATTTGCAGCTGCTTTTTCTTGTGCTGGTGCCATTGTAGATGCTAGTTATATAACGCCAGACAATGCAGTACCAACAGTGTTGTATCACGGCACAAAAGACCAGCTGGTACCATACGGAAATGCACCACATCATTATTGTGCACCAACAAAAGATGGCTACCTAATGTTAGATGGTTCTAAGATTATTGCCGATAAATTAGAGGATTTTGAAACATCTTTCTATTTTAATATTGTGAAAGACGCAGGTCACGAAATTTCCAGAATTCCGTATGAAGAATTAGACATTGTGTTCAATTTTTTTGAACGTACAGTGCTTAATGATGAAGTGATTCAAACTATAATCATAAAAACTAAACAGTAATGCGATATTTTTTTTTCATACTAATCACATTTTTAACGCTTCAATCTTGTAAAGATACTAAGTCAGAAGCTGTGAGTTTGAGTGAAGTTGAGAGCTCAAAACGACCAAATATCATTTACATAATGGCAGACGATCACGCAGCACAAGCCATTAGTGCGTATGGTCATCCTATTGGGCAATTAGCACCAACGCCAAACATAGATAGATTAGCTACAAACGGTGCAATCTTTAAAAACAATTTTTGCACCAATTCTATTTGTGGGCCAAGTCGTGCTGTGGTTTTAACAGGAAAGCATAGCCATATTAACGGTTTCAGAATGAATGGCGAGCGTTTTGATGGCTCACAACAAACGCTTCCGAAATTGCTAAAAGAAGCTAATTACAACACTGCAATTGTGGGTAAATGGCATTTGCACGGTTATCCTGAAGGATTTGACCATTGGAATATTTTAAACGACCAAGGACACTATTACAACCCACAGTTTATCAAAATTCAGGATACGGTTCATATCAACAAAAAACACATTGATACCACAGCACATTGGACGACAAAATTGCCAGATACAACCGTTGTAAAAGGTTACGTAACCGACTTAATCACAGAATATGCAATAGATTATATTGATGAAAAGAAAAACAGTGACCAACCATTCTTTTTAATGGTACATCACAAAGCACCACATCGTAATTGGATGCCAGCATTGCGTCACATCAATAAGTACGATTCGGTTCAATTTCCATTACCAGACACCTATTTTACAACCCACGACAATTCTACAGCATCAAAAGAGCAATTACAAACTATATATCGTGATATGTACGAAGGTCACGACCTAAAAATGACCAAAAAGAAAGGTAGTCCAGAATTGGCTTGGAATCCTTGGAAAACTGATTTTGAACGAATGACACCAAAACAACGTGCCGCTTGGGATAAAGCCTATCAGCCAAAAAATGATGCCTTTCACAAAGCCAACTTATCTGGTAAAGCACTAGCTCAATGGAAAGGTCAGCGCTATTTACAAGAATATTTATCAACCATTGCATCTGTAGACGAAGGTGTTGGTGTGCTTTTAGATTATTTGGAAGCTAACGGATTAACCGAAAATACAATTGTAGTATACACTTCAGATCAAGGATTTTATCTAGGCGAAAAAGGCTGGTTTGACAAACGATTTATGTACGAAGAGTCTTTAAAAATGCCATTATTAATACAATATCCTGAAAAAATTAAACCAGGAACTGTAGTTGATGGTTTAACTCAAAATCTTGATTTTGCCGAAACGTTTTTAGATTTTGCAGGTGTCGAAATTCCAAACGATATGCAAGGTAAATCTTTTGTAGGCTTATTAGATGGATCAGAAAATGACGACGATTTTAGAGATGCGATTTACTATCATTATTACGATTATCCTGCATTCCATATGGTAAAAAAAATGTATGGTGTGCGTACCAAACGTTATAAGCTTATACACGTCTACGACGATATTGACGAATGGGAATTATACGATTTGCAAACCGACCCAAAAGAATTAACTAATCTTATTGATGACGCAAGTTACGACGAGATTGAAACAAAACTAAGAACACGTTTAGCCGAATTGCAACATCAATATAAGGTTACCGAAAAAGAGTTTGAAAAAGCACCTAAAGAAAAAATAGATAGAGCCTACAAGCAATTTGAAAAATTAAGAGGCAACACAGGTTCAGAATATCATCATCACTAAAATTGTAAATATGAAATATTTTAAAATCATCTTAATCATTTTACTTTTCATATCCTGCAAAGACACTTCTGATAGTGGCTTAGCTCATCAAGAGCAATCAGTTAAAACTGAGAAACGAAATTATAAAACCTATTGCAATCCTGTTGATATAGACTATTCATACATGTCGCACTACAGAGCTAAAAACAAGGTTTCCTATCGTTCTGGTGCAGACCCGGCAGTTGTAAATTTTAAAGGAAGATACTATATGTTCGTGACACGTTCTCATGGCTATTGGTCTTCTGATGATATGCTAAACTGGACCTTTATTAGACCACAAAGTTGGTATTTTAAAGGGAGTAACGCCCCAGCAGCCGCTGTAAAAGATGGAAAAATAATTGTCTATGGTGATCCCTCTGGTCGTGGGCCAATTATAGAAACAGACAATCCCGAATTAGGCGATTGGAAAACTAATTTCGCAGTGCTAAATCCACCTGGTGGCATTCAAGATCCCGACTTGTTTGTAGATGATGACGGGAAGGTGTACTTGTATGAAGAGTCTTCAAACAAATGGCCAATTCGGGTCGTAGAACTCGATCCAGACAATTATTATGTGCCTATGGGCGAGCAGAAAGATCTATTCACTCTTCATCCCGATAAGTATGGCTGGGAACGTTTTGGACAAAATCATAAATCAGATTTAGAGCCCTATTTAGAAGGACCTTGGATGGTAAAACATAAGGACACTTATTATTTGGAATATGGCGCACCAGGCACGCAATGGAATGTGTACGCCGATGGGGTTAGAACTAGTAAAAGTCCGTTTGGACCCTTTGAATATGCACCTTACAATCCAATTTCTTATAAGCCAGGCGGATTTTTAAAAGGTTCGGGGCACGGCAGTACAGTAAAAGACAACCAAGGTAATTATTGGCATTACGCTACTATGGCTATTTCGGTAAATTATAAGTTTGAACGCAGAATCGGTATGTACCCCGCAGGCTTTGAGGAGAACGGTCAGATGTATGTGAACACCGCTTATGGAGATTATCCACATTTTTTACCAGACACCAAAGTAGATAATCATAAAGAACGTTTTACAGGCTGGATGCTGCTATCGTACAATAAACCCGTAAAAACCAATTCGCCTTTAGTCACTAAAGAAATTAACGTGGTAGATGAAAGTGATAGCGGCTACATGTTGGAACAAATTAAAGAATTTGACATTGCTAAAATTAATGACGAAGAAATCCGATCTTATTGGGTGTCTGAAGCCAATAATGATTCTATCTACGTTAAAGTTGATTTAGAACAAAAAATGAAGGTAAAAGCCATTCAAATTAACTTTCAAGATTTTAATAGTGATATCTATGGAAGACCAGACGATTTAAAACAACAGTTTGTCATTGAAAGTTCTTTAGATGGAAAAGCTTGGGGCATCATTTCAGATTATTCTGAAAATACTCGCGATATGCCTCATGGTTATATTGAGTTGAAAAATCCGGTGGATGCGAGATATATCAGATACAACCATGTGTATTGTACCAACAAATATTTGTCTATTTCAGAATTTAGAATTTTTGGAAATGGTTATGAAGCGAAACCTGAAACACCTTCAAATTTTGCTGTGAAGCGACAAGCCGATCGAAGAAATGCCAATTTAACCTGGGATAAAGTTGAAAATGCTACGGGCTATGTGATTTATTGGGGTATTTCAAAAGATAAACTTAATCTTTCGGCCTTAATGTATGATACCCCAAATTACGAGCTTAGAGCACTAACGGCTGACCAATCCTATTATTACCAAGTTGAAGCCTTCAATGAAAATGGAATTTCAACAAAAAGCGACATTTTATACACCGAATAAAACTAATATCATGAAACATCTATTTATCATCTGTTTTGCCATTTCCAGTTTTGGATTTGCTCAAAATTATTCGATAATGTCTTACAACATTAAGTTAGATTATCCTAAAGAAGGTAAAGACAGTTGGACAAACCGCAAGCCTTTTATGACTAATCAAATTAAATTTTATGAACCAGATGTTTTAGGTGTTCAAGAAGCTCTGCCTAACCAAATGAAAGATTTAGATAGTTTATTAACTGACTATAGTTTTGTTGGTGTGGGTAGAGATGATGGGAAAGAAGAAGGTGAATTTTCGGCTATATTTTATAAAAATGATAAATTACAAGTTATAGAGTCTTCAACATTTTGGTTATCACAAACACCTAATCAGGTTAGTATGGGCTGGGACGCCGTTTGTAATCGTGTGTGTACTTATGCTTTGTTTCAACATAAAAAAACAAAAGAAAAATTCTGGGTTTTTAATACACATTTTGATCACGTTGGAAAAGAAGCTCGTTCAAAAAGTGCTATTTTGATTCTTAAAAAAATAAAAACCTTTAATAAAGAAAGCTTCCCTGTATTTTTAACTGGTGATTTTAATATGGAGCCAAATCACGAAAGTATTGATTATATCACTCAAACTTTAAAGGATTCTAAAACAATTTCCAAAATAGACTTTGGTCCAGAAGGTACCTTTAATGGTTTTAATTTTGACCAACCCGTAACTAAAAGAATTGATTATGTTTTCGTTTCAGATGACGTTAAAGTAAATAAATACGCAGCGTTAAGTGATAATTGGAATTTACAATATCCATCAGATCATCTGCCAGTTTATATAGAAGTTACCCTAACTAAACATCTGAATGGTGAATAAAAAATGCTTATAATTGAGGCATTTTTGCCATTATTCAATAGGAATTTTCCTGTTGGATAATTCGGGTTAATCTTAATCAGTCAAAATGTACTATCCTAAAGTAACTTTGATTTGTTTGATGCGTTTTTCGTCTATGACTTCGGCTACAAAACGAAAAGTTTCAAACTTAATTTCCTGATTTTTCTTCGGAAAGCCTTTTGTGATTTCTAACAAAAACCCAGCTATAGTTTCAGCATCGCCGCGTTTCTCTTCAAACATTTCAATTGTTTCTTCGCTTAATTTCAAAATTTGATAAAAGTCTTTCATCGAGGTCTTTCCTTCAAAGACATAAGTTTTGCTGTCAATTTTAGAATAAATAATGTCTTCATCATCAAACTCATCACTGATATCGCCGACAATTTCTTCAATGATATCTTCAAGCGTGATTAAGCCACTTGTCCCGCCGTATTCATCAACAACTATGGCAAGGTGATTTTTTTGTGCTTTGAACTCGTTGAGCAAGTCGTCTAACTTTTTGTTTTCAGGGACAAAATAAGGTTCGCGTAATAAGCTTTGCCATTTAAAAGAAGATTTGTCAAGGTAAGGCAGCAAATCTTTGATATATAAAATCCCGATGACATTATCTATATCGTCTTTATAAACTGGAATTCTAGAATAACCTTGGTCATTAATAAGTGCTATGATGTCTTTAAAACTTTCTTCATAATTTAAAGCAAAAATATCTAAACGCGGTTTCATCACTTCTTTGGCATCTATGTTTCCAAAAGAAACAATCCCTTTTAAAATCTTTTTTTCATCCGTTGAGGTTTCACTTTCTCTGGTAAGTTCTAACGCGTGAGAAAGCTGATCAACACTCAAATTGGGCTTTTGCTGACTTAATTTAGATTGAATGAGGTTGCTAAAACTGCGTAAAGGCAAACTTGCAGGACTTAAAATTTTGTCTAAAACCAAAAGCGGATACGCCATGAAATGAGAAAATTTTACACGATTTCGATTGGCATATACCTTTGGAAAAATTTCACCAAATAGCAATAATAAAAAAGTAACGATTACAATGTCTATTATAAACACTAAACTTACACCTGCAATATACAAATCATTTGACGGTCTAAATAAATGGCTTATAGAACTGTAAAGCAGAACAATAGCTATATTGATAAAGTTATTAGCAATGAGAATAGTGGCCAATAATTTTTTGGGCTTGTCAAGTAATTTGACTAAAATCTTTTCTTGACTGCTCATTTTGTTTTCGTCAACTTCAAAATCTGAAGGTTTTAGCGAAAACAAAGCCACTTCAGAACCTGAAATCAATGCTGAACATAAAAGTAATACTATGATTAGAACTATTCCTGTGATTTCAGGTAAGGTCAATTGAACGAAAAGTATTGAACTAAAGGGTTCGGATTCCAACAATTTGGATTTTAGAAATTAAAAGGGCAAATCATCATCCTGATTTTCATCAGGTTCAGCCACTTGTTGTGGATCTTTAGCTTGCGGTTTGGGTTGAGTAGCTTGCGTAGTGGTAGATTGCCCTGATTTATCTTTTGGGGTTAAAAAAGTAAAATCTGTGCATTGTATCTCAGTAGAATATCTGTCAATACCTTTGTCATCTGTCCATTTACGGGTTTTTATTCGCCCTTCAATATAAACTTTATCACCTTTTTTGAGATATTTTTCGCAAATTTCGGCGGCTTTATTACGCACAACGATATTGTGCCATTCAGTATTGCTTACACGCTCGTTGGTGTTTTTGTTGACATATTCTTCGTTAGTAGCCACTGGAAAACGACCTATACAATTGTTGTCATCAAAATAATGCATTTTCACATCATCACCTGTGTGTCCAATCAACATAACTTTGTTTAAGGTTCCTGTAGCCATAATATTTTATTTTAAGTAGTAAAAGTAATAAAATTTTAGTTTTCTAAAATATGTTCATTTAGAAATTTATCAATCAAAATTGATACAGCAAATTTACGAATAGATTTAGAATTGACCGCTTTATAATGTTTAAGATTAAATTTATCAAACTTCTCAGGGCATTTAATTAACCAAAAATCAGCATAAATATCTCGGTGGGTCAATATGTGTTTGTAGGTTTTTTGATTGATTTTTATCGGTTTGATTTGAGTAGAAATATTTAACCTTTCAAATAATTGGTGATTCAAAACGGCTTTAGAATTGGCTTTGTTTTGTGTTTCTACTAAGGGAAATTCATAAAGTTTTTGCCAAATATCATTACCCAAACGCTGATTGATTAATATTTCGCCGTCGGGAGATTGAAAAATGATATAGTTCAAATAACGCTTCCGACGTTTTAGTTTTTTAAGTTTTACGGGTAAGGATTTGATTTTTTTTTGCTGAAAAGCCACGCAAGATAAATTCAAACGGCAAAACATACAATCTGGCGACTTAGATTTGCAAACCATAGCTCCATATTCCATTATAGCTTGATTGTGTTGTGCTGGTTTTTTTTGGTCTAAAACTTCATTAGCTTTAGATTTAAATATCTTAATGCCTTCTGTTGAATTTACAGGGGTTTCTATACCAAAATATCTTGACAAAACCCGATAAACATTTCCGTCCAAAACCGCAACGGGTTCATCGTAAGCAAAAGAGGCAATAGCAGCGGCGGTATATTCACCAACACCTTTTAGTTTTAATAATTCTTTATAAATTTTAGGAAATTTGCCATCGCATTCATTTGAAATATATTTTGCTGTAAAATGAAGATTTCTAGCCCTAGAATAATAACCCAAACCTTGCCACATTTTCATAACAACATCTTCATCAGCTTCAGCCAATTGATGCACATTAGGGAATGTTTTTATAAACCTTTGGTAGTATGGCAAGCCTTGTTTGACTTGTGTTTGCTGTAAAATGATTTCACTCAACCAAATTTTATAAGGATCTTTTGTATTTCGCCACGGCAAATCACGTTTATGCTCTTGATACCAAAAGGTGATGGCTTCCGAAAAAAACTGATTTAAAGAAATAATACCACATTTAAAACTTATTATGCAAACATAATAAACTATTCAGTTGAATAATTGAATATTAAATGATTATATTTGCATCCTTAATTTTTTAAACAAAACACCTGAGTTATGACAAAAGCAGATTTAGTAAACACCATTTCGGAGAGATTAGGTTTAGAAAAAAATGAAGTTCAATCTACTATAGAAGCCTTTATGGACGAAGTAAAAGGTTCTCTCAAAAGCGGTGAAAACGTTTATTTAAGAGGTTTTGGAAGCTTTATTATCAAAACAAGAGCCGAAAAAACAGGTCGAAATATTTCAAAAAACACCAGTATCATTATTCCAGCGCACAACATTCCAGCGTTTAAACCCGCTAAAACATTTGTTGATAGTGTAAAAGAAAACGTAAAAGTTAAGTAAAAACGAATTAAAAAAAATTATTTATGCCAAGCGGAAAAAAAAGAAAAAGAGCAAAGGTTGCTAACCACAAAAGAAAAAAACGCAGCCGTGCCAACAGACATAAGAAAAAATAAATCTTATCAATTACAAGTTCTTTGACAACGATGCTATGTTAGTAAAACATTAAGCATCTTCATCCCGTTATGACTTATTAAAACTAAGTATAACAAAAAGTTTAACAAATTCTCAAACCATTTTGAGAGCTAAATCCAATACGCATGAACAAAGAATTAATTATTCAATCCAGTTCTAATGCTGTAGATTTTGCCTTACTCAAAGATGGCAAACTTGTTGAATTACATAAAGAAAACGAAGACACAAAATTTCTTGTTGGCGACATTTTTTTAGCTGATGTAAGAAAAGCCCTCGGTGGTCTCAACGCTGCATTTGTCAACGTAGGCTACGAAAAAGACGGTTTCTTACACTATCACGATTTAGGACCGCAAATCAAAACCATGATTCAATTTACCAAAAAATTAAAATCTGGTAAATTACGCAACTACGACCTAAGTGATTTTCACAACGAAAAAAATATCGACAAAAACGGAAGCATTACCGATGTTATTCACCCCAATCAATCTATATTAGTGCAAGTTACTAAAGAGCCTATATCAACAAAAGGGCCGAGATTGAGCAGTGAACTTTCTCTCGCTGGACGCTATATTGTGCTTGTTCCTTTTTCAGAACGTATTTCTATTTCTCAAAAAATAGAAAGTGCAGAAGAAAAAGACAGACTCAAGCGACTCATAAAAAGTATCAGACCTAAAGGCTTTGGTATCATAGTCAGAACAGTAGCCGACGGCAAGAAAGTAGCCGATATCGATAATGATTTACAAAATTTGATGAACCGCTGGAAAGCCATGTGCAAAAAAGTCAGTAGAGTTCAAAAACTTCCGTCAAAAGTTCTGGGAGAACTCAACAAAACTTCATCTCTTTTAAGAGATATTTTCAATGACTCATTCACCTCAATTTGTATTGACGATGAAGCCCTTTACACCCAAGTCAAAGATTATGTCGGTGAAGTTGCCCCAGACAAAGAATCTATCGTAACACTTTATAATTCTAAAGTTCCCATTTTTGAAAAGTATAATATTGAGCGTCAAATCAAAACCTCTTTTGGCAAAACGGTTACCATGACCAAAGGTGCCTATCTCGTCATAGAACACACAGAAGCTATGCACGTCATAGACGTCAACAGTGGCAACCGAAGCAATAAAGCCAAAAGTCAAGAAGACACCGCTTTGCAAGTTAACCTCATCAGTGCAGTAGAAATCGCCAGACAACTTCGCCTCAGAGATATGGGCGGTATCATAGTGGTCGATTTTATAGACATGCACGATGCCGAAAACCGCAAAAAATTATACAACACATTGGTAGATGAAATGAGTGACGACAGAGCAAAACACAAAATTTTGCCACCAACCAAATTCGGTTTGGTACAAATCACTCGCCAACGTGTAAGACCCGAGTTAGACATCAAAACCCGCGAAAAAAATCCTAATGACAATGGAGAAGTCGAAGCTCCAGTAGTTGTCCTCAACAAACTACAAACCGACCTTCAAAAACTCATTAAGAAAAATCACAAAAACCTCACCCTTTCGGCACATCCTTTTATAGCAGCTTATCTCACAAAAGGATTACCATCGCCGAGAAGCAAATGGTTTTTTGATTATAAACGCTGGGTCAAAATTCAACCTCGAGACGCTTACACTTATCTGGAATACCATTTTCACGATAAAGACGGCAACATCATCAATGCCTAAATCTACATACAAACCCTGTTCTACACAGAACGGGGTTTTTTTATGCCCAACTTTCAACCTGATTTCAAAAAAGCATCAGTATTTATTTGATTAGTCAAAATTGTGTTTCATACTGACCCAGCCGCACAAACAGCACATTTGGTTTTTGCCAACACTGAAAAACCAAAAGAGCTGTTTTTTGTCAACGCTCGAAAAAGAAAATATGGAAAAAATATTGTAATAAATTAGTGGAAAATAAATTTAAACTTCTAAATTTGACAAAAAACGACAAAATATGTTGGATACATTTGTTTCAATTGGCGATACTTTAAAGGAAATAAGGGAAACGAAAGGTTTTCATCTTCAAGATGTTGCTAAAAACACGTCTATAAATTACACGATATTAAGCCGAATTGAAACAGGAAAAAGACTTCCGACTAAACCGCAAGTACAAAATTTGGCGACTTTCTATAATTACAGCGAAGAAGAATTAATTAAACACCTTATTAGCGACAAAATATTGTATGAAGTTCAAAATGAAGATTTTGGACTTGAAGGTTTTCATCTTGCCGAACAAAAAATAAAATACGGATTATCACTTTTCAACGATTATAAACACCTAGAAAAGTTCGAGTTACACAGTCGAAGATATATCGGGAATAAAGCAAAATTAACTGATTGGATAATGGAAATTATTCAAAAAGAAACCACAGGAAACGATACTTTTATTGATATCTTTTCGGGAACGGCAATTGTTGCAAAAGAAGCAATGAAATCTTATAAAAATGTTATCTTAAACGATATTTTATATTCAAATAACATTGCTTATCAAGCGTTTTTTGAAAACAAAAAATGGGATTCAAAAAAGCTAATTGATATTGTAAATGAATACAATGTTTTAAAACCAAAAGACATTCAAGAAAATTACTTTTCTAAAAATTTTGGAGGCAAATTTTATGAAAAAGACATTTCAAAAATAATCGGACATATTCGCCAAGATATAGAAAATCGAAAAGACGAATTAAACTCAAAAGAATATGCAATCCTATTAACTTCGTTAATTTACACCATTGACCGACTTGCCAATACTGTTGGACATTTTGACGCATACATTAAAAAACCGATTACAAAAAGACCTTTGAATTTTCGCTTAATCCAAACCGAAGATTTTACAGGTGCAAAAATTTATTGTGAAGATTCCAACAATTTGGTTAAAAAACTAAAAGGCGACATTGCCTATATTGACCCACCGTACAATTCAAGACAATACAGTAGATTTTATCATATCTACGAAAATTTAGTACAATGGAAAAAACCAAAGTTGTATGGAGTTGCACTAAAACCTGAACCCGAAAATATGAGTAAGTATTGTACGGTAAAAGCAAAAGATGCTTTCAAGGATTTAGTTGAGAATTTGGACGTAAAATATTTAGCAGTTTCATATAACAACACGTATAAATCAAAAAGTAAATCTTCTAAAAATAAAATCAAATATGAGGAAATAATCGAGATTTTAAATAAAGTTGGAAAAACCAAGATTTTTGAACAATCACATAAATATTTCAACACAGGAAAAACCGATTTTAATGACCATAAAGAATTTTTATTTCTAACAAAAAAATATGAATAAACATAACAAAACATATCGTTCGCCATTATTTTACGTTGGAGATAAATACAAACTCTACCCAAAAATCAGTAAATACTTCCCTAAAACGATAAATCGTTTTATTGAGCCTTTTACAGGTGGTGGTTCAGTTTTTTTAAACATAAAAGCCAATGAATATTTATTGAATGACATCGACTCAAATGTTATTGATATTCACAATTTTTTGATTGACCAAGCTGAAAACCCAAAAGCATTTTTTGATGAAGTTTTTGAATTAATTAAAAAATACAATTTATCTCACTCTTACATCAAAGACGTTGTCCCACAGGAATTAAAAGACAAGTGGATAAAAACATATTACGCAAAATTTAACAAGCAAGGCTTTAACCAACTAAAAACCGACTACAATTCAAGCAAAGAAAAAAAAGTGTTACACCTTTACTTATTGTTGATATACGGCTTTAATCGTATGCTTCGCTTTAATTCAAAAGGTGAATACAATTTGCCTGTCGGTAATGTTGATTTCAATAAAAACACAGAAATAGCCTTAAATGATTATTTCCGTTTAACAAAACAAAAGAATATACAGTTTTACAATTTAGACTTTTTAGACTTCTTCAAACAAATAGAATTTCAAGAAGACGATTTTGTTTACCTTGATCCACCCTATTTAATCACATTTAGTGAATACAATAAACTTTGGAACGAAGAAACAGAAAAACGATTACTTGATTTTCTTGAATATTTAGATGCTCAAAATGTGAAATTTGCAGTTTCAAATGTTTCACATTACAAAGGGAAAATAAATCGTCAATTTTTGGAGTGGAGTGCACAACATAATTCTTTTGATATAAAAAGTAATTACATTAGTTATCACGACAATTCAAATAAGGAGTTTAAGGAAGTTTTGATTACAAATTATGAACCTGAAATTTTAACACCAACTCAAAAAACAATCAACTTTAAAGAATTTGAAACTGTAGAATAAATGGCAAAAAAAGAAGCAAAACCAAAGCACCTTTACTTCGATACAACAATAAGAAACCCTGTTAGAAATAAACATTTTTTAAGGATAGCTTATAAATATAGTGGCTCTATTTTAACTAATGAGCTTTGTGAAACAATGATAAAAGATTTGGTTAAAGAAAAAGTTTTTTATCCTCAAGAAGCATTAAAAATTATTGATGATAAATCTCTTACTGATAAATTCAAAAATGATGATTCAATTACTGAAAAAGAAGCTATAAAAATAATTAATGCTTGGAAACCTACACACGCAGAACCAGGTTTTAGAGCTTCAAAAAAAGATCCTCATTGGGCGGCAAGATGGTTTAATTATTATAAATTGAGTAGAACTTTTGGCTTAATTGATTTTACAGCTCCAGGTAAAGTCATTAGAGGTAAAGATTACACAAATAAGTTAGCTAAAAAGTTTCAAATAACAGAATTAGGCAAATTATTAATTGACTCCATTCCAGAAAATGATGATCCAAGAGAATCCGAATTTACAGCAAAAGAAAATATTATTTATGCTCATTGTTTAGCTAAATATAAATCTTCAAATCCTTTTATGAGGAGAAGTATTATTAATTCTCCACTTCCTTTACTCTTAAAAACATTACAGTTAATAGAAGCTGACTCTGAAATGAAATCATTCATTAGAATTAGAGAAATCCCTATTATTTTATTGTGGGACAATAATAATCCGAATGAATTACATAAATATATCAAAAAATTTAGAGAAGAAATACCTGAAAACGCATCACACGATAAAATTGAACAATATATTTTAAAGAGAACCAAATTTGAAAGTTGGACTGACGAAAAAACTATAAGAAGTATTACTGACGAATATTATAGAAAAATTTCTGCAACAGGTTTGATAGAGACTACTGTTTATTCTATAAAATTAAATAAACAACAAGAGGAATTGATTAATTACATAGTAAACTCTTATTTAAATTCGCCTACAGATATTTACTCCGATGAAGCCACGTATTTTTCATACGCTTCTAAAATTGATGAGAATATTTTAAAATTCGAAAGAGAAGAAATTTATGCAAGTGATAATCAATTGAATAATATCAATTCATTATTAACTTGGGATATAATAAAAGATGAATTATTAAAAGCATCATCAGGTAAAAAATCGATTCTTCCTTCGATTAAAGACGTAAAAGCATCAATCAGATATGAATTTTTTTGTGCTTTAGGTGTAAAGAAACAATTTAAAAACACAAAAGTGCAAGCTAATTGTAGAACAGACAGTATTGGTTGGCCAATTGGACACGCCAGAGGTCAAAGTGGTTCAAATACAGGAGCTGATATTGAATGTTTTGAAACGAATTTCAATTTTATTGTTGAGCCCACTTTAAGGAGAGATTCTTCAGGACAAATCAATGAAGGAGTTGCTATTTCAGATCATAGAAACGTAATGATAACAAGATTTGGAAAGGAAACTAAAATTATTTTTGTGGCTCCAAGAATTCATCAAAGAATGATAGAATTTGAAAAGTTTCTAAAATTTGAAAATGATAGTGTAAAGATAATGTACAATCAAAATACAAAGGAATACTTATCAAATTTAGAAATACTGAACTCTTTTGAAGAATTAATTGAAGATCCCTCCGCATAAAGCCATACACATTTGCAATTCGCACCAGCCGACACACAAGCCAAAAATTGCAAAAGAGTATGCCTTTGCCAACGCTACAAACAGGACGGAAAAAAGTACGAAAACACAACAACGTATATAAAAAATAGCGGTTTTAGTGCTTAATCAAAAATGAATTTTATAAATTTTATCTAATCAAAAGTGACATTATATGAGTTAGAATAGAAAAAAATGGATCTACAATAATTTATCATAAGATTTATATGCATAGCTTTTTTGTTGAAGCCTGTCCTGAGCACAGTTGAAGGGTTTTGGGCGATGCAAAAAAGAAAAGAATGAACCTTGTAATTATTTAAAAATGTGTATATTATAAAAACCGTCATCGGTAGTGTCTCAACATTTATCGTCAGGATGTATTGAGTTGTGGGCTTCCGCTGCTCCAAAGTCGCATCGGCGGGCTTTCGGCAGTCGCTTTGCCACACTTATAGCGTGGCAAGAGCTCCAACAATGCCTCAATCCCTAAGCCAAAGAAAAATCACCAAAAGCAGTGAGATTAGCCCTTAAAATTACCAATATTTTAATAAAGCATAAAGCTCTAAAGATTTTAAGATTGTATTTTTGCAACCACAATGAAAATTAATATGAGTTTATTTCATACCATCCCAATAAAAGCAATAAATCAACAGACCGATAAAGCCATTAAAATTACATTTGATATCCCTGATAACCTAAAATCAGAATTTCAATACAAGCCAGGTCAATACCTTACGCTATCGGCAAACATTGATAACGAAGATATTAGACGTTCATATTCTATCTGTTCAGCACCAAACGAAGACCTGAGTATTGTTGTTAAAGCTATACCTGATGGTGTGTTTTCAAATTATGCTATTAAAAACCTTAACGTTGGCGATAACATTCAGGTAATGCCACCAGAAGGTCATTTTACCCTATCATCTGATGCATCAGCAAATTATTGTGCCTTTGTTGCAGGTAGTGGTATCACGCCTGTGATGTCTATCTTAAAAAGCGTGCTACAAACTCAAAATGATTCTAAATTTCTTTTAGTTTACGGAAACAAATCACCTCAAGAAACTATTTTCTTTAATGAAATACTCGACCTTAAAAAAGACTATCCCGAACAATTTTTTGTAGAAAATATCTACAGCCAAACCCGTGAAGACGATGCTCATTTCGGTCGAATAGAAAAGCCAACAATCAATTATGCTTTAAAGAATAAATATAGCGGAATTGACTTTTCTGAATACTTTTTATGTGGTCCAGAACCTATGATTGAACACGTTCAAGAAGTTTTAAAAGAAAACGGCATCAAAGATCAGCAAATCAAATACGAATTGTTTTATTCAGAAAAAGAAGCCGAAACAATCGCTCATTCCGAAGGCAAAACTAAACTCAAAATCATCGTTGACGATGAAGAATACGAATTGGTAATGAATCAAGACGACGTGATTCTTGACGCAATATTAGAGCAAGATATAGACGTACCATATTCTTGTCAAGGTGGCATTTGTAGCTCGTGTCTTGCCAAAATCAAAACAGGTAAAGCACAGATGCGTAAAAACCAAATCTTAACCGACGACGAAGTCGCTCAAGGTCTTGTTTTGACCTGTCAAGCTCAACCTCAAACTCCAGAAGTGGTTGTGGACTATGATGATATTTGAAAATTTATAGTTACTTTTACAAAAAAGAAAATTTATGATTAGAAGTTTTTGGGACGAAGAATGGAAAACCATTGAATTTGACGATGATATAGCCGATGATGAACATTTTAAAATCTCTAATTATGGTAGGATTATCAATTGTAAAGGGAAAGAAGAAATATTGGTTAAAAGATCTTATATCAACGGTTATGAAAATTTAAGAGTCAAGCTAAAACGCAACGGCAAAAAATCAGGTCGGTATGTGCACAAGCTTGTCGCTCAACATTTTTTAGAGCAAGGTGATGGTGTTTATGTTATACATCTGAATTATGACAAAACAGACAATCACGTTAGAAATCTAAAATGGGCTACCAAAGAAGAAAAAGAAAATCACCAGTTTAGCAATCCCGAGCATAAGAAAAGACCTATATCTAAAAAAATAAGAAACTCAAAACTTACCGAAACCCAAGTTATCCGACTTAAACGAAAAATTCACGACCCCAACCGACGTACCAGAATTAAACTGATAGCTAAAGAATTTGGTATTTCAGATATGCAGCTTTACAGAATTAAAAATGGTGAAAACTGGGGTCATGTTGATTATTAGTCTAAAACAAAAATTATTGGTAATCCATACAGCACATTGACATTTTTGCCACCAACTTGTCCAGGTATCATTTGTGGTATGCTTTTGATAACGCGTATAGCTTCTTCTTCAAGTTTTTGGTGTGGTGCTCTAGCTCTTACATTTACTATTTTACCCGTTTTATCAATGGTAAACTGAACGCTCACTCGTTGCTTGCCAGATAGACCAAGTTCTTTGCCTAAACCTTTGTCAAAGTTGGTATTGACATGAGTTGCGATAAATTCACTGACACATTCTTTTAATGCTTTATTGGTTTTACCACTACAGGATGACGGATGTGGAACTTTGTCTAACGAGGCGAATGGGACTTTTGAGCTTTCTCCACCAAGCTCTTGAACCTCAGTTCGCTTTTCAATTCTACTATTTCTCATGATGTCTTCAAGTGTTAAAGCCACTTTTTTTAAACCCTCAGATTGATTAATTTCTTGATCAATGGCTTTTTGATAGTCACCATCTTCTTTATATTCTGAAGATAGTTTTAACATACCTATGATTAAAGCAACTTGGGCTTCTTCATCTTCAGTATATTCATCTTTAATGTCTAAATCGTAAGAATTAAGCAAACTATTCAAATCAGGTTTATCATCCAATTTATCAAATAAGTTAGGTTCTCCTTTAAAAACTTTATCAAAAAACTCTTGTTGATTTTTGTTTGAAATTTCTGACTCTAACATTTTATCTTGAGTGCAAGAAAAAATAACAGCAAGACAAATAACTGGAAGAATAAAAAGATACTTTATTCGTTTTGACTGGGTTTTGTGTAACATTTTGATACGATTTTTGAGATTAGAAGAATGGTTAAATGAATTGACAAATGAAATATTTTGACAACCAAAATTTTGATTGAGTAAAGCATTAATGTACTTTGTTTTTGAAGTATTTTGGGTAACTAAACAATCGGCTTCAAACTCGTGAATTTGTCTGAGTTGTTTTTTATAAATATAAATTAATGGATTAAACCATAGAACAAATTGCATCAGCTCAAGTGCAATTATATCCCATGAGTGTTTTAGTCTTAAATGTTGAAATTCGTGCTCTAAAACCACATTGCGTTGAGATTCTGACATTTGATCGCCTAAATAAATACGATTCCAAAACGAAAAGGCTAATGTTGAGTTTTGCAAAATCACGACTTTCTTACCTTTATAAGATGACTGACTTTGGGTCTGTAAATATTTAAAAAAATCTCTGTTTCTTATGAGAAACCATATGCTGTAAAAGATAAGTCCTAGGCTATAGAATAAAAAGTAATAACTCCACCTAAAACCTGATGATGTTGATAAATCAGACGTTAGTGCCTCAGTATTCTCAGAGCTTTGAATGCTTATATTGATAGGTTGTAGCCACTGCACATATATTTTGTTGATGTCAATTGGATAGATATTTCCAAAACTTAACAATGGTAAAACCAAAGAAACTCCCAAACTCATCAGTAAATACAAACGGTTGATTTTAAACAGAGGTTCTGACTTCAACAGCTGATATAAACCGATAAATAACAGCTGATAAACAAACATTTCGATGCAGTAATTAATCATTGTTTTGAGATTTTAGTTCTTTTAAAATAGCTTCTAATTCTCTGGTACTTAAGTCGTTTTTTTGCACAAAAAACGAGACCATGTTTTTAAACGATCCTTCAAAATAGGTGTTGGCTAAACGCTGAGTAGTAGAAGTTTTGTAATTATCTTCGCTCACTTTTGGAAAATAAATATGACCTCGCCCCTGTTTTTTATAATCTACAAAACCCTTCTGCTCAAGTATCCGAACAATAGTCGAAACTGTATTGTAAGCGGGTTTTGGCTCTGGCATATGGTCTATAATAGACGATACATTTGCCTCTTGTAGTTGCCATAGAATACGCATAATTTCACTTTCAGCTTTAGTTAGTGGTTTCATTTGACATATGATTTTAGATTACAAATATAACTAAATATTTAGTTTAAACTAATAAATTAGTTATAATTTTTAAAATTTTAAGAAATCGCACTACCTACTTTGGGGTTTTTTCTTGAGTCATCTGTTTTTACCATAGGAAAACCAATAAAAATCATATCGAGATGTTATCTTTGAATCCATAATGTCAAACACAAAAACTTATACTCAACTCATCAAAGCTGAAGCCAAGCGTTTGGGATTTTTGTCCTGTGGTATGAGTAAAGCTGAATTTTTAGAAGAAGAAGCTCCACGTCTTGAGCATTGGCTCAACAACAATATGCATGGCGAAATGCAATATATGGAAAATCATTTTGACAAACGCCTTGACCCAACTAAATTGGTAGAAGGCTCAAAAAGTGTCGTTTCATTATTGTTTAATTATTATCCTGAAAAACAGCAAAAGGGAGATACTTATAAAATCAGCAAATACGCTTATGGAGAAGACTATCACTTCGTTATCAAACGCAAACTCAAATCTCTTTTAAAGTATATTCAAGCAGAAATTGGCGAGGTTCATGGTCGTGCTTTTGTTGATTCAGCACCCGTTTTAGACAAAGCTTGGGCAGTGAGAAGCGGTTTAGGATGGATGGGAAAACACAGCAATGTATTAACCAAATCTAAGGGTTCATTTTACTTTATCGCCGAGTTGATTATTGATTTAGAATTAGAATACGACACGCCTGTAACAGAACATTGCGGGAGTTGCACCGCTTGTATTGATGCTTGTCCAACAGACGCTATTGTCGAGCCTTATGTGGTTGATGGCAGTAAATGTATTTCGTATTTTACCATTGAACTTAAAGACGATTTACCAACAAGTTACAAAGGACAATTTGACGATTGGATGTTTGGCTGTGATGTGTGTCAAGATGTTTGTCCGTGGAATAAGTTTAGCAAAAGCCATAACGAACCACTTTTCAATCCTGATGATCGCCTTTTGAATTTCGATAAGCAAGATTGGGAAGACATAACTGAAGAAGTCTTTCAAGATATTTTCAAAAAATCTGCCGTTAAGCGAACGAAATATTCGGGATTGAAGCGCAATATTGAGTTTTTAGATAAAAAGCTCAAAAAGGAATAAACATTTATAATACTTTAACTATCAAATTAAATGATTATAATATCTATTAAACAAAAAAATCAAAGTCAATATGTTAATAAAGAAATATTGTTCATAAATAATACACCCATCAAAATTAATTAATCTCAGATAATTTTTGCTTTAGTTCTTTTATCTCGATTTCCAGCTTTTCAATATATTTGCGTTGGCTCTCTAGTATATATTCGGGTTTGGTGTAAATATTATTGGTGCCATTAATAAGACCAACAGCTTGATCTTTACAAATAAAAACCTGTTTTCTATCATCTTCATAGATATCTTCGAGAGGAATTTGAAGAAAATCTGCTATTTTAACCCATTCTTCGTCTCTAATCCCTAAAACTCCTTTTTCTTTACGGCTATAATTAGAAACGCCCATACATAAGACATCAGCGATTTCTTTTTGAGTAGCACCTTTTTCTTTTCTAGCTTTAATGAGCTTTTGTTTTATCATAATTGATGATATTTGCACAAATATGCAAATTATTTGCAAATAAATTACAGTGATTTTAGGTTAAAGATAATTTGATTTGTAATAAACTTTTTATTAACCTTAAAATTTTAAACCATGAGTAAATTAAGTTTAGACGCCTTAGCGCAAAGAGCAGACCAAATTGCCTCTGAGGATTTGTTAAATTCGATTAATGGAGGTACTGAGAATGATTGTCATGATAATAATTCAAATGATAATACAACTGAAACAAGAGAAGTTCAAGTTGATAATACTGAAGTAGCTAAGCCCCATTACAAGCATGATTCAGGGCCACAGTAAACTGTTATGTAATAGTAATATTGAAGTAATGAGTTTCATCACTTCAATATTACTATATTTAAATTTTCTAATAGAATTATGATCAAAATTTTTAAATATGTATTATTATCATCATTGTTCATATTCATAACTGATGATTTTGACTCCTGTCCTAGTTCGCAAGATGAAAAGATAGTATTATCAATAGATTACCAAGTTTATAATCAATTGAACACTTACAAAGAATTAGAAGGTTTAAAAAATTTTCTTGAAGAATATTTTAATGCTGAAAGCTACGAAGAGATAAAGAGTTTCTGGATAACTAAAGATACGGATAAAATCAGCTATCAACACGATATAATTAATAAAAATCTTCAAAAACACTATCCATATTATAAGCCAACTTTATATGCCATTGAAAAACTAAAGAAAAATAATTTTTTATTGAAAATTTCTCTCATTGGAAATCCAGAAGGCTTCAACTCAATATTGGCGTCTCATAATCTTAGGATTAGGCACACTGAAGATAACTGCTTTAAATTAGTCAACATACCAAATGAGAAATTGAAAAAAATGAATAAATTTTCATATGGAAATGTTACTTTTTATACACCAAATAAAGAATCAGACCATGATGACATAAGCAAACATGTAAAATTTGAGCACAAGCTAGTTGATTTTTTTGAAGTTGAATTAGAAAATTACAGTATAGTTAAATTTAAAAATACTAAAGAGTTGTACAACTTTTTAGGTTTTGACTACCATGATGCTATGTATCTAAACGAAAGTTATGGTGGGATGTATATACCATATGATAAAATTCTTTTAAATGGTAATAATTCAGTTTTTTACCCACATGAGTTAACACATTTATATTCAAGTAAAAAAATTAAAGTAAAAAATAATTTAATTGACGAGGGTTTCGCAACATTTATAGGTGGTTCTTTAGGGTTTGATTATACATATCATATTAAAAATTTACAGAAATATTTTACAAGTAAAGATGACAAATTAATGGACTTTATCTTGGATCAAGAACTTTATAATAAATTAATAGGCAAAAGTTCTACAGTAAAATATTCTGTAGGTTCTTTTTTATGTCATGTAATATATAAGCATAAAAATAGAGAAGGTGTTATGAGTCTATTAGAGACTGGAAAATCCCCGGCAGACCTCCATAATAATTTAAAAAATCTGTTAAATTTAAACGAAAATGATTTAGAAAATTTTCTTGAAAGTGAATTAAGAAAATTTACTAAGGGGTTTGACGTTTTAAGTTAATTTATTCTTAACTATTTAATATATTTGCACAATATTCAAATAATCTACAAGTAACTTAAACTAGATTTTAGGTTAAGGATTGTTTAATTTGTACAAAAACTTTTTATTAACCTTTGAAATCTAAAACAATAAGTAAATCAAATTTAGACGCTTTAGCGCAAAGAGCAAACCAAATTACTATTAGGATATATTAAATTCAATTAAATGGAGGTAATGAGAATTGTTGCTATGAAGTTGAGCCGCCGCCTAGGGACACAACAATAGACGATCTTGTATCCAAAAGCTAATTATTTATATATAATATTGCATAATTATGCAAATTATCTGCAAATAAATTACACTGATTTTAGGTTAAAGTATGTTTAATTTGTATGAAACTTTTTATTAACCTTTAAAATTTAAGACAATGAGTAAATTAAGTTTAGACGCCTTAGCGCAAAGAGCAGACCAAATTGCCTCTGAGGATTTGTTAAATTCGATTAATGGAGGTACTGAGAATGATTGTCATGATAACGATAGACCCATTTCTGATGTTGAAAAGGAAGACAGAGAAGATGGGACTGTAATTTGTGATAGAATTTAAATATTATAAAAGCCATTTATGAAATTAAATGGCTTTTTAAATTAAATTATGATTAAAAAATCAATTTTAATAATCTGTTTTTTAGCATCTACGGTTGTTTATTCTATAATCGATCCAAAAATAGATTACTTAAAAACACCAGCAGACTACAATATACAATTCACCAACTTCAAAATTAAAACTCAAAAAATTAGTTTGAATAGTTGGCTTTCGGTTTCAGACAAACCTAGCAATAACCTTATAATAGTTGCCTATGGAGACTACGGCAACATGTCATATTATTTGGATTATGTTAATTTTTATATATCACAAGGTTTTGATGTTCTTAGCTTTGATTACAGAGGCTTTGGAAAAAGTAGTGATTTTAATATTGATAAAGACTATTTATATTACAATGAATTTGTGTTGGATTTAGTTAATGTTATCAATTTCTCAAAAAAAAATTACAATTATGATAAAGTCGGAATCTTAGGTTTATCGATGGGTAGCATTATATCCGTGTTAGCAAAAGAAAAAACTAAAGTCGATTTTATGATTATGGACGGGTGTGTTTTAAGCATAGACAATATACTCAAAAGGCTAGATGACGTATCAATTAAAATACCTTGTAGGGATAGCCAAAATCTAGAGGAATATTGGCAAACATATAATAACAAAGTATTGATACATTCTGCCTCTAAAGATTCTATTACTACTAAGGGTGATGCGGTAATATTGTTAGAACAATATAATTCGAAAAGAAGACTATTTGAATATAGTGGTAAACATTTAGCCTTTACCGATAGCAATATAAATTTAAATAGTTATAATAAATTACTAACATGGTTAGTTAATTAGTTTATGGGAGTAAGTCTGAAAAAATTTATACCTGTTTATGTGACTGGAAATAAAATATGTGTCGGATTTGTTTATGATCATACAAAATATTTAGAATTAGAAAACACAAAAGCAAACCGAAAATTTATAAAAAATCTTTTAGAAATTGGTTTTCCAAAATATGATACAAAAGCAAACAAAATTCTTTCCCATTTAGATAGGATGGGTTTTTTAGAAATAATAAACAAAGAGCATAATAATGATAATAGAAATTATTCTTTTTTAGAATATATAACAAATACTAAGCCTGACTTATCACATCTTAGTAAAAGAATATTAATTTTTGGATCTGGTGGTGGTGGTAGTACTTTAGTTTATCAATTGGCACAATTTGGATTTAAAAACATATTTGTTGTTGATGGTGATAATGTTTCTGAAAATGATGTGCTAAGAAATTTCCCCTTTTCTGTTAATGATATTGGAACAAAAAAAGTTGATGCCTTACAAAAAAAAATCTACAGGAATTTTAAAATAAAAATAGGTATAAGTTATGATATGCCAATAGGAAAACATGACTTAGAAAAATATTTTAAAGATTATAATCCTGATTTGGTTGTAAAAGCATGTGATCCTAAAGGATTATTTATCAATAATTTAAATATATTATGTTTTGAAAGAAACCTTCCATTTCTATCTATAGCTTATTCATTTGAAAAACTTAAAATAGGTCCATTTTTTATACCTAAAGTTACTTCTTGTTATAACGCTGTTTCAAAAAAAAATGTAAAAAACTTTGGTAACCACTACAAAGTTGAGCTATTTGAAAGACCTTTCGAAAAATACTTACATCATCCCTCCATTATGTTTAATATCAACATTTTATCTTCATTGGCATTTAAAGAAATCATGTTTTATTGTTTTGAAAAATATGAATACTGTCAAACTTTTGGTAGACTTTTAGTTTTTGACCCTTTAACTTTTCGAACACGAGGTATAAATTATAAGTGTGATGATAGTTGTAATGTATGTAGCCTTCTAAAGTGATATCTTTAATTATATAAATATTTTGATATATAAGGCAGAACATATGATAAATAATAGCAAACCTAATTTAACAAATACTATTAAGTTATTAATCTACAAGGAGAACACTTTATTACTTAAGAAATTAAATCTTGAAGACGATAATATATTCTTAGAACCCTTACTTTTTTCTTATTTTAATGCTAAGGCAGATAATTTGAGCTTAGAGGAAATACTTCAAGGCTATTTTATTGAAAAAGAATCGATTAAAGTTGAAAACTCTTATAATAAAAATGATATAGCCTATATTCCTGAAGTTGGTTACTTTAAAAAAGGACAAAAAACACTCTATGAACCCATTCTAAAAATAGGTGATTTTGAAATTTTAAAAGAAGTACATCCTCTTCAAGAAAAATATTTTGTTGAGTTTTATAAAGGTCATGTTGTTAATGATAATCCAGAACATAATTCTGTTTGGAAAGCACATCATAAAGAGTTATTTCAAGCTATTGGTATCATAAAAAAATATATTCCTAAATATTATGAACAACTACAATTTGCCAACAAAAAAATATACCTACACGATAATCCTAAGATTATAAATTTTACCTCGAAAGAAACTTTGGGTATGCTTTATTTTTATGTGATAGGAAATAATAATATTGTTTATTTTATCGAAGAATTGATACATCAAGGTTCTCACAATTATCTGCACTATATATTACATGACAGAAAGCAGTATTTTAAAATAGATGCAGATCATTCAATAATGCGAGACCTCACAAAAAAACAATGGGATTACAGATCGGTTTTCAGTGCGTTTAATGGCTTGTTCACGGTTACACAGCGTGTAGTTTATTTCGATAAATTATTAGATCAGAATGTTTTTTCAGGTAGAGAAAAGCACGAACTTTTAGGAAGGTTAACAGACCAATTCCCACGTTTTAGAACTGGTTTGCAATATTTAGACCTTAAAACGGTTTACACAGATAAAGGCGCAAAATTTTATAAAGACTTAGACAAAAAGTGTGCTTTTATTCTAAAAAAATATAGAAGACTAAAAGATGAATTTGATTTAAGCAATCGTGATGTAGATTTTAGATACGACGATTTTTGTACCTTAAATCCATATGAAGAATTTTTAGAAAAAGATAAACGAGGATATTACCAATTTTAAAATTTCAATTTTATGAAGAAAAATAAAATGTTGCTATTAATTTTTATGTCTTTTGTTTTAACATGTTATGGTCAAACAGAGCCTAATGCATCTCCAACAAAAGACCGAATAAAAACGGACGTGGTTATAAAAAATGTATCAGTTATACAGATGATAACAGATGAAGTATTAGCTAACCAGGATGTCATCATAAAAAATGGTAAAATATTTTCAATTGAAGATACCCAAAATAGAGCCTATGAAAATATGTTTGTGGTTGATGGTTCAGGTAAATACATTATGCCATCATTGGCTGATGCACATGTGCATTTGCCTAAAGAAAAGGAGGATTTAGATAAATTTCTAAAACTAAATTTAATTAATGGTGTAACCAAACTTCGTTCAATGCGTGGAACATGGAATCATTTAAAATGGAGAGATGAATTCAATGATGAAAATTCAATTTATCCCAAATTGTATTTATCGGCACCACCAATTTATAAGAACTATAGTTTTACAGAAGAAGAGCTTAAAAATTATGTAGATGGTGCTAAAAATTTTGATTTTATAAAAATATTGAGTATAAAAAATCAAGAGCTTTTTAAAAGACTAGATAGCTTATGCAGGCTTAACAACGTAGAAATTGGTGGTCACTTCCCAAACAACATTTCTGATAGCTTAATATTTAATTCTAACTATAGATCTTTTGAACATTTAGGAGGTATTTCAATGTTGACTGAGGTAACAGAAGAAAGAATTCAAGAAATTAAGAAAAAAAATATTTATGTATGCCCTACATTGAGTTGGTATAGTATTGGTTCAGGCAGGTATTCTTATGAAGAATTACGCCAACTACCAGGTATGGAGTATATCCAAAAAGAAACTATTGATAACTGGATAGAAAAAACCAAGCAATACCGCGAAAAGCTTGGTAAAGAGGCATATAAACAGGAAGTGGCTGACGAATTACAAAAACTTCAACAAAAATATCAAGTTATTAAAAGGTTAAGTGAGTTAGGCGTTAGAATGCTTTTAAGCCCGGACAGTTCTTCGAAATATATGGTTACTGGATTTGGCATGCTTGGTGAAATGAAATTATTAAAAAATGCTGAACTAAGCAATTTTGAAATTTTGAAAATGGCGACAGTAAATTATGCTGATTTTTTCAATGAAAATTTTGGTACTATAGAAGTTAATGCAGAAGCAGACTTCATATTATTAAACACCAATCCATTAGAAAGTATAGAAAGTTTAAAAAACATTGAAGCGATATATTTTAATAACAACTATTTAGATAATGGTGATATAAAAAAATTATCTGAGTCTATTTTGCCTAAATAAGCTTTAATGCTTAAGAAAAAATTTCCTTTTTATCGCCAACTCGATAACAAAGACTGTGGTCCAACTTGTTTGAGGATGATTGCCAAATACCATGGCAAAACCTTTTCTAGAGAATTTTTAAGAGATAAAGCAGGTATTACCAGAACAGGTGTAAACATGGGTGGTATTGCAGATGCCGCGGAAGCTATAGAATTACGCACCTTAGGTATGCGTATGTCTTTGGAATCTCTAGTAAAAGAAGCGCCTACACCATTCATTGTGCCATGGCGTCAAAAACATTTTGTGGTCGTTCATAAAACAACTCAGAATAAAATATATGTTGCAGATCCAGCAAATGGCTTTTTAACCTATAAGCATAATGAATTTTTAAACGCATGGACAAATACAACAGATAAAAATGGTTTTGTTTTATTGTTAGAACCTAATGCTAACTTCTACAAGCAAGAAGAACTTGATAAGACCAATAAAAAAGGCTTCTCTTTTCTTTTTCCTTATTTAAAACCCTACAAAAGAATTATCTATCAACTATTTTTAGGATTGTTAGTTGGTTTAGCGATACAATTTACTTTACCTTTTCTTACACAATCTGTTGTAGATGTAGGTGTTAATAATCAAGATATACCATTTATATATCTTATTTTAATAGCTCAACTTGTTTTATTTATTTCTCAAACGCTGGTCAATATTTTTAGGGATTGGATCATGCTCCATATTAATGGAAGATTTCATATCAAAATGGTTTCTGATTTTTTGTTTAAAATGCTCAAGTTACCCATCAACTTTTTTGACACGAGAAATACAGGTGAACACTTACAGCGCATAACAGACCATAGGAGGATTCAAAATTTTATCTCCTCACAAACAGTTACCACCTTATATTCAATATTACTGTTTCTTGTCTTTAGTGGTGTATTAGCATACTATGATTTGACCATTTTTGCGGTGTTTATTGTAAGTGCTTTATTTTACCTAGGCTGGATATTCTTTTTTTTAAAAAAGCGTGCAGAGTTAGACTTCAAAAGATTTGATGAAATGTCACAAAGTCAATCTTCTTTAGTTCAAATTATTAATGGTGTAAGAGAAGTAAAAGTTAATAACTCACAGCGGAAGAACAGATGGAAGTGGGAACAGGTTCAAATCAGCCTTTTTAAAACCTCGATGAGTAGTTTGAGGTTAGCCCATTCACAGACATTAGGATCTAATTTTATAAATGAACTCAAAAATATTATCATTACATTTTTGTCTGCAACTGCTGTGGTTAAAGGAGATATTACCCTTGGTATGATGTTATCTATACAATATATCGTTGGTCAACTTAATGGACCTTTAAGCAATTTTATTGGTTTTATACAATTATGGCAAGATGCAAAAATTAGTTTAGAACGTCTTAATCAAGTGCATTCACTAGAAGATGAAGATGAAAAAACTATTAAAAAAGTGTTTGAACTGCCTTCGGACAAGTCAATTTATATCAAAAACTTAAGCTTTCAATATGGTAGCAAATCTTCTCCAATGGTTTTAAAAAACCTATCGTTTACAATACCCGAAGGCAAAACCACAGCTATTGTGGGAGCAAGCGGTAGTGGTAAGACAACATTGATAAAACTACTATTAAAGTTTTATGACTTAACTACTGGAGTTATCCAAATTGGTAATATCAATTTATCAGACATTAATAATGATTACTGGAGAAAAAGCTGTGGTGCTGTAATGCAGGAAACTTTCATTTTTAATGATACCATTGCTGGTAATATTTCAGAATCTGAACAAGGCGAAATAATTGATAACGATAAATTAAATAATGCGGTATATATATCTAATATAGAGGAGTTTATAAATAAGCTGCCAAATAAACTTAATACAGAACTAGGCACTTCTGGGATTAGATTAAGTGGTGGTCAAGGCCAAAGACTGATGATAGCACGAGCGGTTTATAAAAATCCTGAATACATATTTTTTGATGAGGCTACCAGCTCGTTAGATGCTAATAATGAAAAAATAATTATGGAGAAATTAAATGCGTTCTTAAAAGAGAAAACATCTGTAATTGTGGCACACAGGTTAAGTACTGTAAGAAATGCAGATAATATAATTGTTTTAGAAGATGGTAAAATTGTAGAACAAGGAAATCATTTAGAATTATCAGAAAAAAAGGGCAAGTATTATCAATTAGTAAAAAATCAATTGGAACTTGGTAAGTAATGGAAAATGAAGATAAAATACATGTCTACAGTGAAGAGGTTAGAGATATTCTTTCAGAACCACCTAAAACCATTATAAGTATTGGAAATACCATTGTTTTTGGTTTTATATTGGTTATTTTACTATTAGCTTATGTAATCAAATATCCAGATATTGTAACAGCAGAAGCTACGCTCACAAGCTATAATCCTCCAGATCGCGTTTATGCAAGAACATCAGGACGATTAGATAGTATTATAGTTAAAGATAATGCTATGGTAGAAAAAGGTGACCCATTGGCCATTATAGAAAACACTGCTCGATACTCAGATATCATATATTTAAAATCTATCACAGATACTTTGAACATTAAACAGTTCCAATTTGAATTTCCTTATGAAACTTGTAATAATTTAAAATTAGGAAGTATAGCTATTGACTATGCTAGCTTTGAAAACGATTTACGAAATTATCAGCAACTACTTACTCTAAAACCATATCTAGTAGAATCAGAATTCCAAGAAAGCGAACTTTTTCAGCAACAAAAAAGACTACGAAATTTGAAGGATCAATTGTCAATATCCATAAATGAATTAAAACTCGAAAAAGCTAAACTAGACCGAAATAATAAACTTTTTGAGAAAGGTGTAATTGCACAGCAAACTTTAGAAGAAGTTGAACTGATTTATCTTCAAAAACAAAAAAATCTTTCTACTATTAGAAATCAAATTTCACAAGTAGAAAGTGAAATAATAAATTTAACAACTAATCAAAAGAACACATCTATCAACCAAACTAAAGACGAGTTAAACTTGTATAGAGATTTATTAATTTCATTTAATCAATTAAAACGATCAATTAGAGATTGGGAACTTCAGTATGTCTTAGAAAGTGCTATAGAGGGTAGATTAAGTTATATTAATTACTGGCGTAGTAGACAATTTGTTAACCAAGGAGAACTAGTTTTCTCAGTAATTCCCAAGCATCATGGCAAGTATATCATTCGTGCAAGAACTATGGGGTTAAATACTGGAAAACTAAAAGTAGGTCAAAAAGCACTCATAAGATTATCCAATTATCCTGATCGGGAGTTTGGTGTCTTAGAAGGTGTATTAACAGATATTTCAAAAACTCCAGATACTGATGGGTTTCTTGTACTTGATATAAAATTACCAAACCAATTAGAAACTTCATTTGGCATTGAAATAGAATTTCAACAAGAAATGATAGGCACTGCTGAAATAATAACAGAAGACCTCAGGTTATTGGAACGTTTAATGTACCAGTTTAGAGATTTGTTTAGAAGGTCTGATAATCAATCTATAGACCAGAAAACCTAGCTAGTTTTCCAACGCCGCAACACCAGGCAGCGTTTTCCCTTCAAGCATTTCCAACATGGCACCGCCACCTGTAGAAACGTAGCTAACTTTATCTTCAAATCCATATTGCTTAACAGCTGAGACGCTATCGCCACCACCAACGAGTGAAAAAGCACCTTTTGCTGTAGCATCAGCAATGGCGTTTCCAGCAGCTATTGTGCCTTCTGCAAAGTTTGGCATTTCAAAAACACCAAGAGGACCATTCCACAGAATAATTTTAGAAGCTTGAATCACCTCAGCAAAAGCCGCTTGAGATTTTGGTCCAGCGTCTAATCCCATCCAACCCTCTTCTATATTATCGATAGGCTGAATTTTGGTTTCGCTATCATTTTTGAACTCTTGAGTAACTTTTGAATCTATTGGCAAATGGACTTGAACATTTTTTTGTTCTGCAGCCTTTAAAATTTGTAGTGCAACTTCTTGTTTATCTTCTTCTACTAATGATTCACCAATTTTACCACCTTTAGCTTTAATAAAAGTAAACGCCATGCCACCACCAATAATCAAGTGGTCTATTGCATCAAGAATGTTTTCTATCACAGTTATTTTACTGGAAACTTTTGCACCACCTATAATTGCAGTAACAGGTTTTTCCTTAGAATTTAGAACTTTATCTAAACTGTCAATTTCTTTTTTTAATAAGTAGCCCATCGCTTTTTCTTTAGCGAATTTTGCGGCAACAGTTGTAGAAGCGTGAGCACGGTGTGCAGTACCAAAAGCGTCGTTGATATAGACATCGGCTAAATCTGCCAATTGTTTGGCAAAATCATCATCACCTTGTTTTTCTTCTTGATGAAATCTCAAGTTTTCAAGCAACAAAATTTGACCGTTTTGTAATTCACTTGCAGCTTGTCTAACAGCATCGCCAATGCAGTCATCTACAAAATTGACTTGAACTCCAATAACTTCAGAAACGGTATTCACAATATGTTTAAGAGAATATTTATCTTCAACGCCATTGGGTCTTCCTAAGTGTGACATCAAAATCACTGCACCTCCATCTTCCAAAACTTTTTCAATACTGGGCTTTGCACCTTCTATTCGGCTTTTGTCTGTAACTTCAAAATTGTCGTTTAATGGAACATTAAAATCTACTCTTATGATAACTTTTTTGTCTTTAAAGTTAATGTCATTAATACTTTTCATATTTAAAATGATTTAAACATCAAAGTTAAGTATTATTCGTCAAACTAATTAAGTTGTAATGTGATGTTTTCTATAAAAATTAAATTATTTTTGCGTAAAATCACATTAAATGAAAACACAAAAACCACTTATCTTGGTTACCAATGACGATGGCGTTACGGCTCCAGGCATTAGACACTTGATAAAAATCATGAAAACTATAGGAGATGTGGTGGTTGTAGCTCCAGATAGCCCACAAAGTGGTATGGGACACGCTATCACGACTACTGATAATTTATATTGCGATAGAATCAAAACAGATTCAGATGACTACAAAGAATATAGTTGTTCTGGTACGCCCGTTGATTGCGTTAAAATTGCAACTCAGGAAATTTTAAAACGCAAACCTGATTTGTGTGTCAGTGGGATCAATCACGGTTCTAATTCTTCTATCAACGTTATTTATTCTGGTACTATGAGTGCTGCCGTAGAAGCTGGTACAGAAGGCATACCAGCTATAGGTTTTTCTTTATTAGATTATGCTATGGATGCCGATTTTGAACCAACGACAGAATTTGTCAAAAAAATTACAAATTATGTACTTCAAAATGATCTGCCTCAGGGAACGGTTTTAAATGTAAACTTTCCGAAACTAAAAGCTAAAAATATCAAGGGCATAAAAATTTGCCGACAAGCAAAAGCACATTGGGAAGAAAAATATGACAAAAGACAAACTCCTCAAGGTCGTGATTATTATTGGTTGACAGGAGAGTTTGTTAATGAAGATGCTGGCAAAGATACTGATGAATGGGCTTTGAGTAAAGGTTATGTCT
This sequence comes from Psychroflexus sp. MBR-150, assembly GCF_053628795.1. Classification (NCBI taxonomy): domain Bacteria; kingdom Pseudomonadati; phylum Bacteroidota; class Flavobacteriia; order Flavobacteriales; family Flavobacteriaceae; genus Psychroflexus; species Psychroflexus sp. MBR-150. Next base: position 12,915 of record NZ_JBRJHB010000015.1, on the reverse strand, counting down.
CTGTTGTTCCTGTTCAATTTGATTTAACCGCCTATCAAACAATGAAATCTATTAAGGATCTTGGGTATGAACGTTAAAAAAGAAATATTTATTGGCATATTGTTAGGCCTGATTTGCAATGTTGCTGGGATGTATATTTATATAGCAATTTTTACCAATTATGATTTGATTTATGCTATAAATTATGCGTATCGTGATCATTTCCTCGGCGGTTTAATAGCTATTGGTGCAGTTGCCAATTTTTTACCTTTTTTTGTTTATATTAAAAAAAACAAAATTTATAGAGCACGAGGTGTTTTATTGTTTAGTATTTTAATGGCTGTTCTAATTTTAATTTTAAAATCAAATGAATTATACCAAATCCTTTGAAGTTAGGTGGAGTGATTTAGATGCTAATCGGCATTTGGCTAATTCTGCCTATCAAAATATGATGAGTCATACCCGAATGGCTTTTTTATTTGAAAATGGTTTTAGTCAAGATGAATTAGTCAAACATAATCTTGGTCCTGTAGTGTTTTATGAACATATTTACTATTTCAAAGAAATTCGTCCCGAGGATAAAATAGAAATCACTTTAAAATTGAAAGGTCTATCTAAAGATGGAATGTTTTTTGAATTTCAACATGACTTATATAATGATAAGGGCAAAAACTGTGCTCGTTGCGAAATACTCGGTGCATGGATTGACTTGAAAACTCGAAAACTTGTTGCTCTTCCAAATCACCTTCTCAATCCATTAAATAAACTCAGCAAAACCACAGATTTTAAAACTCTTACTCAAGAAGATACACGTAAATTTAAGGTATATCCAAAAGATAAAAAAAGCATATCATAATAACACACAATATGCTTTTTTTTGATTAAAAATGTATTTAAAGTCATGAGCCACACATCAAGCAGTCGTCACCTTCTGAGGCTTTAGATTGCTGAATTAAAGCTTTTAGCTCTTCGGGTGATAATGATGAATTATCTGGAGCTATGACATTTTTGTTTTTAGATTCGTGTTGCTTCAACTTTTCTGCGTTGGTTTCAGCAACTTTTTCAGTGACTTGTTCTTTAGGTAAGTCTTGTGTTTTCTTTTCTTTAGACAAGGTAAACTTAATGGCATCAACTGCTGATTTGGTTCTCAAGTAATACATACCTGTTTTTAAGCCACTTTTCCACGCATAAAAATGCATAGAAGTTAATTTAGCTAAAGTTGCACCTTCCATAAAGAGATTGAGCGACTGCGATTGATCAATAAAATAACCACGCTGACGACTCATATCAATGATATCTTTCATAGACATTTCCCAAACCGTTTTGTAAAGTTCTTTGATGTCATCTGGAATAATATCGATGTTTTGTACTGAACCATTAGCTCGCATAATAGCATCTTTGACTTCATCTGTCCACAAATCTCTGTTAACTAAATCTTTGAGCAAATGTTTATTAACAACAATAAATTCACCTGAAAGTACTCTACGGGTATAAATATTTGAAGTATAAGGCTCAAAAGCCTCGTTGTTACCAAGTATTTGAGACGTTGAAGCTGTTGGCATTGGTGCTAAAAGCAATGAATTTCTGACGCCGTTTTCTTTGACTCGCTCTCTGAGTTCTTTCCAATTCCAACGACCGCTTAAATCTTCATCTTTTAAGCCCCATAGGTTATATTGAAACTCACCTTGACTGATTGGCGAACCTTCATAGGAAGAATATGGCCCTTCAATTTTTGCCAATTCCATGGAAGCTTCAACTGAGGCAAAATATAAAGTTTCAAATATTTCTTGGTTGAGCTTTTTAGCTTTATCAGAAGTAAATGGCAGTCTAAGCAAAATAAATGCATCAGCCAAACCTTGAATACCCAAACCAACTGGTCTGTGACGCATATTTGAATTTTTAGCTTCTTTGACTGGATAGTAATTTCTATCTATAACTTTATTCAAGTTTTTGATAACGCGTTTGGTGATTTTATATAATTCTTTATGGTCAAATTCGCCGTCTTTTACAAACATTGGCAACGCGATAGAAGCTAAATTACAAACGGCCACTTCGTCTGGACTGGTGTATTCAATAATTTCAGTACATAAGTTTGACGAACGAATGGTTCCCAAATTCTTTTGATTTGATTTTCTATTGGCCGCATCTTTATACAACATATAAGGCGTACCCGTTTCGATTTGAGATTCTAAAATCTTTTCCCAAAGTTCACGTGCTTTGATGGTTTTGCGACCACGTCCTTCTTTTTCGTATTTTTCATATAAAGCTTCAAACTCTTCGCTATGACTGTCAAAAAGATTTGGGCATTCGTTAGGACACATCAAAGTCCATTCGCCATTTTCTTCCACGCGTTTCATAAACAAATCTGGGATCCACATGGCATAAAATAAATCTCTGGCACGCATTTCTTCTGCTCCGTGGTTTTTCTTTAAATCAAGAAAATTCATAATATCGGCGTGCCAAGGTTCAATATAGATAGCAAACGAGCCTTTTCGTTTTCCACCACCTTGGTCAACATATCTTGCCGTATCATTGAATACGCGAAGCATTGGCACAATACCATTTGATGTCCCATTAGTTCCAGCGATATAAGAACCTGTGGCTCTAATGTTGTGAATAGATAAGCCTATGCCACCAGCCGATTGAGAAATTTTGGCGGTTTGCTTTAGCGTGTCGTAAATACCGTCAATACTGTCATCTTGTGTTGTCAAAAGAAAACAAGAAGACATTTGCGGTTTAGGCGTTCCTGAATTGAAAAGGGTTGGTGTAGCGTGAGTAAAATATTTTTTAGACATCAACTCATAGGTTTCTAAAGCGGCTTCAATATCATCTATATGAATACCAATAGAAACCCTCATTAACATATGTTGCGGACGTTCTGCTATTTTACCATCAAGTTTTAAAAGATAAGAACGCTCTAAAGTTTTAAACCCAAAATAGTCATAATTAAAATCACGGCTGTAAATGATACGTGAATCTAATGTATCCTTATGCTCTTGAATAACCTGATAAACTTCATCTGAAAGTAAAGGAGCTTTTTTACCTGTATGTGGGTTGACATATTCATATAAATCGGTCATAACCTCACTAAAGGTTTTTTTGGTGTTTTTATGCAAATTAGAAACAGACACTCTTGCGGCAAGTTGAGCATAATCTGGGTGTGTTGTGGTCATCGTTGCGGCCACTTCGGCAGCAAGGTTGTCAAGTTCACTTGTGGTTACGCCATCGTATAAGCCTTCAATGACACGCATAGCAACTTTAGTCGGTTCAACAAGTGGGCTCAAGCCGTAGCAGAGTTTTTTGATACGAGCTGTAATTTTATCAAACATTACAGGTTCTTTTTGTCCGTTTCTTTTTATGACATACATGGTAAAATGGGTTTTATTAGATTAATGGGTTCTATGGTTCCTATGGTCTCTATGGTTTCTATGGTTTCTATGGTTCCTATGGTTTCTATGGTTTCTATGGTATAAATTGATTAGAATTTTTTGTTATCTTTTTCAATCACTTGTAAGAAATTATTAATTTTTATACCTAATCTTTGAATACGTTCATGTAGGTTTTCATACAAAACATTGTCTTTTAAAGAACCTGTTTCAAATAAAGTTTCTAAGTGATCTACAGTTTCGTCATTAGATGATAAAGCGTATATGATAAATCGTATGTAATCATTTTTATATCGCCTTCTGCCATAACCTTCAACTATGTTAGACCTTACAGATTTCATAGATCGTCTGAATTGGCTACCTTCCTCATAAATTTCAAACTTGGGTAATTGCAGGGTCATTTTGTGTATTTCAACACTCAAGTCTCTTGCTTTTTGGCAAATTTCGAGTTTTCTGTAGCTCATGTTTTTTTGGTTTTAAGTTAACATTGCTTCTTCTGTTGTTTCTATGGCTTCTGTTGTTACTATTGTTTCTATTGTTTCTTATTAACAATAGCATCCAAAGTGACCGTAGCATCTACAGTAACTATGGCGTCCATAGCATCCTCAGCATTGATTTAAGAAAAACTAAAACTCCTCATCAAAACTAATCTTGTTGTCTTTTTCTTTGTCTTTAGACATCACACCAGCTTTTTGATATTCGCCAACGCGTTTTTCAAAAAAGTTGGTTTTACCTTGAAGGTTTATCATATCCATAAAATCAAATGGATTAGACACGTTATAAACCTTTTCACACTCCAATTCTACCAAGAGACGGTCAGTTACAAATTCTAAATATTGTGTCATCAATTTAGAATTCATTCCTATTAAGCTTGCGGGTAAAGATTCAGTAATAAATTCACGCTCAATATCTAAAGCATCTATAATAATTTCTTTAATCCGTTCTTTAGAAACTTTATTAACCAAGTGATTGTTATGCAGATGAACAGCGAAATCACAATGCACGCCTTCATCTCTTGAAATCAATTCGTTGGAAAAAGTCAAGCCTGGCATTAATCCGCGTTTTTTAAGCCAAAAAATCGAGCAAAACGCACCCGAAAAGAAAATCCCTTCAACCGCTGCAAAGGCGATTAAACGCTCTGCAAAACTTGGGCTTTCAATCCATTTCAATGCCCAATCGGCTTTTTTCTTAATGGCGGGAAAATTTTCAATCGCTTTAAATAGTTTATCTTTTTCAGCTTCATCTTTGACGTAAGTATCAATGAGCAAAGAATAAGTTTCTGAATGGATGTTCTCCATCATGATTTGAAAACCATAGAAAAATTTAGCTTCGGTGTATTGAACTTCATTGACGAAATTTTCAGCCAAGTTTTCATTCACAATACCATCAGAAGCGGCAAAAAAGGCTAAAATATGTTTGATAAAATATTGTTCATCAGCGTTGAGTTTGCTTTGCCAATCAGAAATATCTTGGTGCAAGTCGATTTCTTCTGCTGTCCAAAAACTCGCTTCACATTTTTTATACCATTCCCAAATATCGTGGTGTTTGATAGGAAATACGACAAAACGGTCTTTGTTTTCTTGCAAAATCGGTTCTACTTGCGCCATGATTTATGAGTTTTATATGTTAAATTTTAATTATTTCAGCACCAACAAATATCTAAAATAAATCGAGTTTTATATGTAAAATGCATCTAAGGTTTTCAACAAGTTTTCAACATTTAGCTAAGTCAGCTGATTGTGAAGAAGTTATTTAAAATTCTGAATATCAGTATTATATTATGTTTCGTTAACTGTTTTCGTTGTATTTTTAAGGGTTTAATAGTTATGCATGATTTTTATTGTTTTCTTAAAAAAACTATTTTGACAGTTAGTGTCAGTCCTGTAAAATAATAACTTGATTTTTTTTAAATAGATTATTGGCTTTATTTAACTTTGTAAAAATTTTTAAATAAATATTATGTCTGGACAACGCACATTTACTATGATAAAACCCGATGCGGTTAAAAAAGGTTATACGGGAGCAATTTTGCATCAGATTTCGGAGGCTGGATTTAGAATTGTAGCCATGAAACAAACCCAAATGACTACAGAAGATGCCGAAACATTTTATGCTATTCATAAAGAACGCCCGTTTTTTGGTGAGTTGGTAGAATATATGACTGGTGGTCCGATTGTAGCTGCTATTCTTGAAAAAGATAATGCTGTTGAAGATTTCAGAGCACTTATCGGTGCTACCAATCCTGATGAAGCTGCAGAAGGCACGATAAGAAAAAAATATGCTGAATCTATTAGTGCCAATGCTATTCACGGTAGTGATAGTGATGATAATGCACAAATAGAAAGTGCATTTCATTTTTCTGGACGCGAGATGTTTTAGCAAAGGTTTTACTTCTTAATGATGCCCAAATGTATTTATGTTTGGGTATTTTTTTTTGTTTAAGGTTTTTATAAATACTTGCCTAACACAGTAACATTAATTAATTTTGAGTTTTCTCGAAAACGTTTGCGAATTTAAACTTTAGTATATGACTGAACCTTATGTAAAACACAGTGTTAATCAACATATTGGAACAATAGAATTTTTTCATCCTGCTCATAATTCTTTACCAAGTGATATTCTTTCAAAATTAGCTGAAACCATCACTGAGCTAGGTCAAAATGATGAGGTTTTGGTTATTGTTTTAAAATCTGGTGGTAATCGGACGTTTTGTGCTGGTGCTAGTTTTAAAGAGCTTATCTCGATAGAAGACGAAGCCACAGGCAAACGGTTTTTTAGCGGGTTTGCCAATGTGATTAATGCTATGCGAAAATGTCCAAAGTTTATCATTGGTCGTGTGCAAGGTAAAACTGTTGGCGGTGGCGTTGGTCTAGCTTCTGCAATGGATTATTGCTTAGCCACCCAATATGCAGCGATAAAACTTAGCGAACTTAATTTGGGCATCGGTCCATTTGTGGTTGGTCCAGCCGTTGAACGCAAAATTGGAGTCAGTAGTATGTCTCAAATTGCTATAGATGCCAATACGTTTTTTAGTCCAGAATGGGCTAAACAAAAAGGCCTTTACGCTGATGTATTTGATACAACCGAAGCCCTTGACGAAGCTGTAGATGCTTTAGCTCAACAGCTTTGTGCTTACAATCCTGAAGCCGTTAAACATATGAAACAAATGTTTTGGCGTGGCACCGAAGATTGGGACGAGCTTTTGATGAAACGCGCAGAAATCAGTGGGCGATTGGTGTTGAGTAAGTTTACGAAGGAGAAGTTAAGTTCCTATCGGAAATAGCTATTAGCTTTTAGCTTTTAGCATAAAATAAAACTGAAATAAAAAATTTTAACTTGGAAATAAAAAGTAAATATCATTTTAAATTTGAGGACTTGATAATATACCAAAAAGCAATAGTTCTGGGTGAATATATTAATAAACTAATTGAGCGATTTCCTAAACACGAAATTTATAAACTATCATCACAATTTAGTAGAGCCTCAGATTCCATTGCTTTCAATATAGCAGAAGGAACTTCAGGTTCAGATGCTAATTTTATTCGTTACCTAATTATATCTCAAGGCAGCACAAATGAGTGTATATCTGCATCTACAAAAGCCAGGCTTAGAGGTTATATATCAGATGAAGAAAATGAAGAAGTAAGAAGACAAATAAGTGAAATATCTAAAATGAACACATCCTTAAGGAAAAAATTAAATTCTAATAGCTAACGACTAAAAGCTAATTACTAATAAATGGCAATATACAAATTCAAAAATCATATCCCAGTCATTCACTCATCCAGCTTTGTGCATCCACAAGCTGCTGTCACTGGTAACGTGATTATCGGTAAAAATTGTTATATCGGACCAGGTGCGGCAATTCGTGGCGATTGGGGTGAAATAATTTTGGAAAATGGCGTCAATGTCCAGGAAAACTGTATCATTCATATGTTCCCAGGTAAAAGTATTCGCTTGAAACAAAGTTCACATATCGGTCACGGAGCAATTATTCACGGAGCAAATCTCGGAGAAAATTGTATGATTGGTATGAATGCCGTCATTATGGATGATGCCGAAATTGGAGATGAATCCATTATCGGTGCAATGACTTTTATAAAAGCGGAAACCAAAATTCCTCATAGAAGTTTAGTGGTTGGTAATCCAGGAAAAATTATTAAAGAAGTTTCAGATGATATGATAGCTTGGAAAACTGCAGGCACAAAGCTTTATCAACAACTGCCTCAAGATTGTCACGAAAGCATAGAAGAAGTTGAACCTTTACGAGAAATCCCTAAAAACCGACCACAACAGGAAGACTTTTACCAGACGTTGAATGAATTTAGGAATAGAAGTGGGTAGAGGGTAGTTGATAGAGGGTAGTCTGTAGAGCATGCTTTTAGTTATTAGAAAGGTTAAAAAAAATTGCAAGTCAGATTTGCTTATATCAGGTTTGCAAGAAATAAATAAGAAAACCTTGTGCACTTTGCGTGAAAATATTAAGAATGGAAAATTTTGCACCTTAGCGACTTTGCGAGAGATATAAAATAGGAGAAAAATCATGAGAGAAAAAAATAAAATAACAGAAAAAGTGGATTTCAAACTCCCCAAAATGGGCGAAAGTATAACCGAAGGCACCATCCTTAATTGGCTAATTGATGAAGGCGATTCGTTTGATGAAGGCGATATTTTAGTCGAAGTCGGTACCGACAAAGTCGATAACGAAGTACCTGCTCCTTTTTCTGGAGTATTGATAGAAAAGAAATATCAACCGAAAGATGTGGTTAAAATAGGAGAAGTTATTGCCATTTTAAAAGAAACTTCAGGAAAACCAAAATCATCAAAATCATCAACTACAGAAAAACCAAGCAATAATTCCAATGAAGAAACCTCTCCCCCAACCTCTCTCCGAAGGAAAGGAAAACAAGAGGTTTCTCCCCTTAGGGGAGACGGAAGAGGGGCTTCGGGGGCCTTTTTCTATTCCCCACTTGTAGAACAAATCGCTAAAGATTACCATATCAGTTATGAAGAATTAGCGAGAATTCCAGCCACAGGTGCTAATGAAAGATTACGAAAATCAGATATTTTTAAATACATTGAAAATGGCAGACCAGCACAGTTTGCACAACCCGTAAATGATCAACCCCAAGGCTTTCAAGTGCCTGATTTAAAATTTGATATCGGTAAAGGTCAACCTGTTGAAATGGATCGCATGCGACAGATGATTGCAGACCATATGGTCTATTCTAAACACGTCTCACCACACGTTACGGCCTATGTGGAAGCTGACATGACTAATCTCGTCAACTGGCGAAATCAGCACAAGGCAGAGTTTCACAAACGCACAGGAGAAAAATTAAGTTTTACACCTTTATTTGTTCAAGCCGTAACCAAAGCCATTCAAGATTTTCCTAAAATCAATTCTTCTCTTGACAATAAAACTATTATTGTTAAAGACGATATTAATATTGGAATGGCAACGGCTTTACCAAATGGAAATCTCATTGTTCCTGTGATAAAAAATACAGACACAAAAGATTTAGATCAACTGGCAAAAGAAGTTAACAATTTAGCGAGAAAGGCCAGAGAAAATAAATTAACAAATGATGAGACCAAAGGTGGAACATTTACTATTTCAAATGTCGGCACTTTTGGCAGTTTAATGGGTACGCCTATTATCAATCAGCCAGAAGCAGCGATTTTGGCGACAGGTATTATTAAAAAACGTGCTGAAGTGATAGAAAAAGATGAAAGCGATACCATTGAAATTCGCTCAATGATGTATTTGTCTTTATCCTTTGATCACCGGATTGTTGATGGGTTTTTAGCAGGAAGTTTTTTAAGACGTATTGCGGATTACTTGGAGGATTATTAAGGTTTCTCGCAAAGACGCAAAGACGCAAAATAATTTTATTATGACTGAAAATGAAATTTCAAAAATTATTGTCAATACCGCATATCAAATTCACGTAGAATTAGGGCCAGGATTGTTAGAGTCTGTGTATGAAGAAATATTGTATAGTGAGTTGATAGCTCAAAATTTAAAAGTAGAAAGACAGAAGGCTATACCTCTCGTTTGGAAAAATAATAAAATGTCACTCGGATTTAGAGCGGACTTAATTGTAAATCAAAAAGTTTTAATTGAATTAAAATCGGTAGAAAAAATAGCTCCAGTTCACCCAAAGCAAGTATTAACCTATTTAAAATTAACTGAAATAAAATTGGGCTTATTGATTAATTTTAATGAAGCCTTAATAAAAAGTGGTATAACTCGAATAGTAAATAATTTATAATCTTAGCGCCTTTGCGTCTTTGCGTGAAACCAAAACCTAAAAAAATGAAAAAAGAAACCATACTCAAAGCATTTAAAAACCTCGTCACAGCCAAATCGATGACAGAATTGTATGAAGATAATTTTAAAATTGTCTCCAAATACGTCCACGCCACCTCACGCGGTCACGAAGTTATTCAAATAGCAGTAGGCATGCAACTCAAACCCGAAGATTATGTCTATCCCTATTACAGAGATGATGCCATGTTACTCTCCATCGGGATGCAACCCAAAGATTTGATGTTGCAACTTCTCGCCAAAAAAGACGATCCTTTTTCTGGCGGACGCACCTATTATTCACATCCGAGTTTAAGAGATGAAGATAAACCCAAAATACCACACCAAAGTTCAGCGACAGGTATGCAAGCTATACCAGCAACTGGAGCAGCCTTAGCTTTAAAGTATGTAGATAAGCAAAACAAAGCCCTTTCCTTTGGAGAGGGTTTGGTAGAGGTCATTCCCCCTTTAGGAGCTATGGGGCAAGGAATAGTCGTCTGTTCTTTGGGCGACGCTTCAATTACCGAGGGTGAAGTTTCAGAGGCTTTTCAAATGGCTGCCTTAAAGCAACTGCCCATTATTTATTTAATCCAAGATAACGACTGGGATATTTCTGCCAATGCAAAAGAAACCCGAGCCCAAAATGCCTACGAATATGCTCAAGGTTTTCACGGACTTGAAGCCATTAGCATTGACGGGACTGATTTTGAAGAATCGTATTCCACTTTAGAAAAAGTCATTGAAACTGTTAGAACAGAACAACGTCCGTTTTTAGTGCACGCCAAATGTCCACTTTTAAATCACCACACTTCTGGCGTTCGTATGGAATTTTATCGAGATGATTTAGAAGAATCTCAACAACGCGATCCTTATCCAAAATTTGTGAAATTGATGAAAGCCAATGGATTTTCTGAAACTGATTTAGACGATATAGAACACGATATCAGAGAAAATGTCAAGTCTGATTATGAAGCAGCTCTCACCTCAGATGACCCCAAACCCGAAGATTTATTTACCCACGACTTTGCCCCAACACCCATTACAGAAGAAGTTGGTGAACGCTCTCCAAAAGGTGCAGAAAAAGTCGTCATGGTCGATTGTGCTTTATTTGCTATTGAAGAACTCATGCAAGACCATCCTGAATGCTTACTTTACGGTCAAGATGTTGGTGGACGATTGGGTGGTGTGTTTCGTGAAGCAGCCACTTTAGCCCAAAAGTTTGGTGACCATCGGGTGTTTAATACATCAATTCAAGAAGCTTTTATAGTAGGCTCAACGGTCGGAATGTCTGCCGTTGGACTCAAACCCATTGTTGAGGTTCAGTTTGCCGATTACATTTGGCCTGGACTAAATCAATTGTTTACAGAAGTCAGCCGAAGCTGTTATCTCTCCGAAGGCAAATGGCCAGTGTCTATGATTTTGCGTGTGCCTATTGGGGCTTATGGCAGTGGCGGACCTTACCATTCCTCTTCGGTAGAAAGTGTGGTCACTAATATTCGTGGACTTAAAATTGCTTACCCAAGCAACGGTGCCGATCTCAAAGGCTTGATGAAAGCAGCCTATCACGACCCCAATCCCGTGGTGATTTTTGAACATAAAGGCTTGTATTGGAGTAAAGTCCCTGGCACGAAAGGTGCCACCAGCGTTGAACCTGCCAAAGACTATATTTTGCCTTTTGGCAAAGCTTGGGTTTTACAAGAAATTTGGCCAAAAGATAATGAAGAAACTTTAAGCATCATCACCTATGGTATGGGCGTGCATTGGGCGGTTAACGCTTCGGCAGAACTCGGACTTCAAGACCAAATCGAAATTGTAGATTTAAGAACCTTGCACCCACTCGACGAAGAAACAATTTTTAAGTCTGTGAAAAAATGTAAAAAATGCCTCGTAGTCACCGAAGAACCATCAGACAACACCTTTGCCAGAGCACTTAGCGGAAAAATTCAAGAGGAATGTTTTCAATATCTCGATGCCCCGGTAATGACCATTGGCTCGGAAAATATGCCAGCGATTCCGCTGAACTCAACTTTAGAAGAAACCATGATTCCGAGTACGGAAAAGGTGAAAGTAAAAATCAAATCACTCTTAAATTATTGAACCAAATTTTAAGACTGGTAAAATAGTCATAAACAATGCTAAATCTATTGGTATTGTTAATGCAAACGATATGAATAATGAAAAGCAATTCACAAAAATAAAATAGACTGCCGAGTGGCAGTCTATTACAGTAGCAAATACAGGACTCGAACCTGCGATCTAAACTTTAAAAGCTTCCCTCTACCAAACTGAAGACATAATTGCTACAATGCAAATATACAACAATTCTAAGAATACGTTTTACCTTCGCCTCTTAAAATTGCTTCAATGGTTCTTGGGGCGAGAAAGAATGTATCAGCAAGATTTTCTACTATAGCGTCATTTCGCCATTGTGGATACTTCTCGGTAAGGCTTCTATAGGTTTGCTTAATTTTTAAGCTGCGTTTTTGAAGGCGTTCTTGCTGACTCATATACAAATGTAAAACTTATAAATTATTTGTGCAAGTTGAAATCTAATGAATGATACGAGATGAAATCTGTCTAAATAGTTCTAAGGCGTTTCAGGGTCTTTTATAACCTTTCTGTCTTCTATAAATAGATAACCGTCTCTGCGCTCTAGCTTTAAGGTGTATTTGCCCATCCTGTCATATTTAGTCCTAAAACTTTCATCAAAAAACTTTTCTACGGCTTTTTTATAAACATTTGGTATAGCATCATCTTTAAATTGATAGCCATACAAGCTACGCTTAACCTCTAAAGTGGTTTCTCTAGTATCTTGACTGGGGTTATCATTATAAGCCCTAAAGACTTCACCACGGGTTTGTTTAGGAGATGTCTGGGCTATGCTTAGCAACGGAAAAATAAGTAGTAGTATGTAGAGTAATGATTTCATATTTATATCAAAAACAAAAACCGTTCCAAAATGAAACGGTTTTTTAATAATTGAGTTTAGTTTTCATTGTTGTCCGATAAAAATCTAAATTACTAAAAAAATCTTTTGTATCGCCTAATTTCACTGTGTAGCTTTAGTATTTTAAAAATAGAACCTCCTTATGGGTCAAAAAGGCTTAATTGACCTATATTTTTTGTTGTAATATCTTCCCATTTTGCTTCTGGATTTTTAAGGAATTTGAACAAATCAATATAGGTCATTAAATGATATCGTATCACGGACATCATATTAGAATATGCCCATTTTCTTTC
>NZ_JBRJHB010000014.1:0-79660 GCF_053628795.1 Psychroflexus sp. MBR-150 | reverse complement strand
GCCATCACAGGATTATTGGTTTAGAGTAGAGTTTATAGAACCTACAACAGGTAGTCCAAGCACTTTTAAATCACATTTTACGTTGAAGCGATAAGTTACTTTAATAAAAATTATAAAAAAACCAGCTTATTACAGCTGGTTTTTTTTGGAGTTAAAAGGGAAGACTAATACTTACTTCAACGTGAGTTCGATATAAATTCCAATAAAATATATTCATATTAAATACAGATATTTAATCATTTGTCACGTTGACAGAGCGAAGCATGAGCGACGAGACATCTCAGTAGGATGAGATTTCTCCTCATTCTTCGTTCAAAATGACAAAATTTGCTTACAAAAAGATATAATCATCTGATTTACAGCTTTCAATAAATCGAACTCACGTTTTTTTAATAAAATTTAAAATACTTTCATTAAGCTCTTTTGAGTGTGTAAAACTTAAACCGTGTGGACCATTTTCAATTAAACTTAGCTTTGCATCTTTAATTATACCTTGTGCCTTTTTTCCTGAAACTTCAAAGGGGACAATTTCATCATTATCTCCGTGAATTATTAAAGTTGGAACATCAAAAGCTTTTAAATCATCTCTAAAATCGGTCATTCCGAAAGCATCTACACAGTCTAAAGTGGCTTTTCTTGAAGCTTGCATGGCTATATTCCAATTGAGTTGAATTTGTGCTTCACTAATTTTATCTTGAAGTTTTTCAAAGTTGACAAAGTTTTTACCAAAATCTTGAAAAAATCCAGCACGGTCTTTTTCTATTCCTTTTTTCATGCTTTCAAAAACAGAAACATCAACAGCATCGGGATTGTCCTTTGTTTCTTTTAAAAAAGGAGTTACGGCACTGATTAAAATAGCTTTATCTACAGCCTCTGAACCATATCTACCAATATAACGGGCAACTTCGCCACCACCCATAGAAAATCCAACTAATATGATATTTTTTAGCTTAAGTTGAACAATCAAGTCTTTTAAATCGCAGGCTAGGGTATTATAATCGTATCCTGAAAAAGGTTTTGAACTTTGCCCAAAACCCCTTCGGTCATACACTATAACTCTAAACCCGGCATTGACCAAAGTTTCAATCTGAGTATCCCACATGCGATGGCTTAAAGGCCAACCATGAATTAGAACTATAGGTTGTCCTGAGCCATAATCTTCATAATAAAGATCTATACTGTTACTGTTTTCTTTAGAATTTGTTTTGATATATCCCATAATTATAATTTTTATACAATTTATGTAAAATGTAGAGAGTTTAAAATTTCAAAACCAGATTTAACATTTCTTTCAAGAACTAAAAAACATCTTTTGAATCGTATTGTTCAGAAATTGAAATATCAAAGCTTAATTCAACGTGAGATTAACTTATAAAATTATGTAAATCAGAAAGTCCATATACTAAATGACATATTGTTTTGATAGCAGATAAGTTTTTAGACTAAAGCCTAATTTCAATACTTCCGAAGCTTTGAGATTCTTCGTTTTACTTTGAAAAATCACTCAATTTAATGGCTTAAAAAGTTTAAACTTTAAACCGAACTGTCGTTAATTCATACAATTAAATAATATATTTGTCAAAAATAAAAAAATATGTTTCATTCCATTATTTGGGATCCGCCTATTGGTATTGACTTAGGTTTTTTTACGATTCGATTTTACAGCTTGATGTTTCTCGTAGCTTTTATTTCTGGATGGTATTTAATGAAAGCTATTTATAAACGCGAGGGTTTGTCAATGGATAAATTAGACAAAGTTTTGATTTATACCGTCGTTGGCACATTATTGGGTGCAAGGTTAGGTCATGTGATTTTTTATCAGCCTGAATTATTTGCCCAAGATTTTTTGTCTGTATTCTTACCGTTTCAATTTGTGCCGACTTTTAAGTTTACAGGCTTTGCGGGTTTAGCCAGTCACGGTGCAGCAATAGGAATATTTATCGCCATGTATTTTTATTCAAAAAAAGTGCTTCAAAAAAATATTTTTTGGGTCTTAGATCGCATTGTTATTCCTGTTTCCTTTGGTGGCGTTTTTGTAAGAATAGGTAATTTTTTAAATTCTGAAATTATTGGTAAACCTACTCATTCTGATTATGGTGTGGTTTTTAAAAAACTCGGCGAAGATTTTGCTCGCCATCCTTCACAATTGTATGAATCTGGCTGCTATCTATTACTTTTTTTCTTTCTATACTATTTGTATTGGAAAACTAATATTTCAAAAAAATTAGGTATGCTGTTTGGGATTTTCTTTACATTATTGTGGTCTATTCGATTTATCGTTGAATTCTCAAAAGAGCCACAAGTTGCCGAACGTGCCGATTGGATGTTTAATACAGGGCAACTTTTGAGTTTACCTTTGATAGTAATTGGTATTGTGATAATGTATGTGAGTCAACTTAAAGCCAAATCTAATGAAGATATTCAAGCTTAATATTTTATTCGTTTTACTCTTAGTTTTTGCTTGTAAAAATGAAAAGCCTAAATCGGTAAAACCTATTAAAATCACCTTTGAAAAAGAAGGAGAACTCTATTTTCTGAAAAAAAATGATACGATTAAAACTATAGATATTGAGTTGGCCGAAAGTGACTACGAACAACAAACAGGTTTGATGCACAGGTCTTCTATGGAAATGAATCAAGGGATGTTGTTTGTTTATAATAACGAACGTCCTCGACCAACATTTTATATGAAAAACACCCAAATTCCTTTAGACTTGATTTATATCAATGCTGATAAACAGATTGTTGAAATCAATAAAAATGCTCAACCTTATGATGAAACTCCGATTCCTGAAGAACAACCTGCTCAATATGTATTGGAAGTCAATGCGGGATTTGTAGATGAATTTAAGATAAACGATAGCATAACCATAGATTTTAAAACTCTAAAACAATGAAAAAAATATTAGTATTTATTTGTGTTTTGTCAATACTATCTTGTGCCGAATTACAAAGTGTAGCCGATAAAGTTTTGGATGAAAATACACAGATTAGTGAATCTCAAATTGCGGCAGCTTTAAAACAAGCTTTGCAAAACGGTATCGATCATCAAGTTACAAAATTGACGTCTGAAGATGGTTTTTACAAAAATGAAATGGTTAAAATTTTACTGCCCGAAGAACTTCAAAAAGTGGATAACACACTGAGAAAAGTCGGTTTGGGAAATTTAGCCGACGAGGGTTTAAAATTGATGAATCGTGCAGCCGAAGATGCCGTGAAAGAAGCCACACCAATATTTGTAAATGCTGTCAAGCAGATGACTTTTCAAGATGCTAAAAATATACTGATGGGTAACGACCAAGCGGCAACTCAATATCTTCAGCAAAAAACGGAAGACGAGCTTTACCAAAAATTTTATCCCCAAGTTGAGCAATCCTTAGGCAAAGTTGGGGCTGATCAAATTTGGTCAACAGCCATTAATAAATACAACACTTTACCTTTAACTGAAGACGTAGAGCCTAATTTAACTGAATATGTAACTCAACAAGCACTCGAAGGCGTGTTTACAATGATAGCAGTTGAAGAAGCCAAAATTCGAAACGACTTTAACTCAAGAACCACAGATTTACTCAAAAAAGTGTTTGCTCTTCAGGATTGATTTTAATAACCTCTAAGGCTTAGATTTAGACTTTAATAATTCATTTTGCTCTTTTATGAGTTGTTTTAAATCAGAAAGCAGCTCAATATTTTTTGGCGTGATAACGGTTTTATCCTTTTCATTTTCAGATTTTTGTCGTAAACGATTCATCATTTTGACAACAATAAACATAACAAAACCAATAATGATAAAGTTTAATATAACTTCTATCAGCGTTCCATAAGCAATGCTTACCTCGTCAATGATTTTTGTGTTTTCACTGTTTGTGACAGCTTCTCTTAAAATTATTTTTTTGTTGCTAAAATTTATACCACTTGTCAATAGTGATAAAGGCGGAAGAATAATTTGTTTGACTAAAACGTCAACCACTTTATTGAAAGCCATACCGATAATGATACCGATAGCCATATCTATCATATTGCCTTTGACTGCAAATTCTTTAAATTCTTTGATGAGTTTCATGGGTTTAAAATTTAGTTTATGAGTTTAAAGTTCCCCAAATCGGTACAATCTCTTGGTATTTTTGGTATGAGTTTGAAGATTTGAGATATTTAAAAGAAATTTAAAAACTGAGGCTAAATATCGAAAAATGAAATCAAATATCAAAAATCCTAAATCAAAAATCATTGATCAGTTCTCAACCACAGATGGCTCACGTGGTTCACCAACTATATTCACATTGATGATTTTATCGGCTTTGATGAGCTTACGATGACTACTACTTGATAAATTTCGGATATACACTTTTTTGCCGTATTTATGATAACGTTCGGTGAGTTTATTCAATGCTTCAATGGCCGACATATCGGCTACTCGGCTTTCTGTGAAATCTATCATCACTTCATCAGGATCATTCTTGATATCAAACTTAGAATTGAACGCAGAAGTCGAACCAAAAAATAACGGCCCATAAATTTCATAATGTTTCACCCCATCATCATCTATATATTTACGAGCTCTGATGCGTTTAGCGTTATCCCATGCAAAAACCAAAGCCGCAATGATAACCCCGACTACAACGGCAAGTGCTAAATTATGCAAAAATACAGTAACCAAGGTAACCAAAACCATGACTACAATATCAGAAACAGGAAATTTATTAAAGGTTCGCAAACTTGCCCATTCAAAAGTTCCAACAGCTACCATAATCATCAGACCAGTTAAAGCAGCCATTGGAAGTTGCTCAATTAAATTTGATCCAAATAAGACGAAGACCAATAACATAAACGGTTTTAGTGTCTATACCAAAAAGTAAAACTATGCCAAACACAACAAGAATTGCCACTAATGATGCGGGAATGACTTTAGTTAGCTTCGGTAATCCCCAAATAATAAGCATCGTTAATAAGACCAAATCTAAAATAATATAAAGCGATTCACCTGTAAGCCAATTGCCATTAGCATCTTTAAATTGATTGAGCTGTGACATAAAAATGATCACAGCCAAACCGTTTACAAATCCAAATATAACTGGGTGTGGTACTAATCGCATAAGTTTACCGAGTTTAAGTAAACCTGCTAAAAACTGAATGATTCCAGCTAATATTACAGTTGCAAAAATGTATTCCACACCATGGGTTTTGGCTAAAGCTACAATGACAACAGCAATAGCACCAGTAGCACCAGAAATCATACCTGGACGACCACCAAAAATAGTAGTGACCAATCCCATCACAAAAGCAGCGTATAAACCTGTTAATGGAGATATAAGCCAACAATAAGAGCAAAAGCCACAGCTTCAGGCACCAAAGCCAAAGCTACTGTTAATCCCGACAACACTTCGGTTTTGTAGTTTACTTTCTGTTGAAAATCAAAAAGGTGTAAATATTCTCTCATAACTTGCTTAAAAATTAAGCCGGCAAAAATAAGCTTAATTTTCTAAGAAAATAACCTTAATTACTTTAGTTGAAGTTTAAAATTACGATAAACTCAAAGTCAATCAATTCTATCATAATCAAGTTTATTTTGGTATAATTTCATTAATTTCGCAAACTTTAAGAATAAAACAATATTATGGGCAAAAGCTTTCCAGAATATCAAGGCTTAAACTTGGTTGAAACCGCCGATGAAATCTTAGATTATTGGCAAAAACACGAAGTTTTTAAAAAAAGTGTTGAACAAAAGCCAGAAGATAAACCTTTTATCTTTTTTGAAGGACCACCGTCAGCCAATGGCTTACCAGGGATTCACCACGTTATGGCAAGAACCATTAAAGATATTTTTTGCCGTTACAAAACCCAAAAAGGCTATCGCGTTGACCGAAAAGCTGGTTGGGATACACACGGCTTGCCCGTAGAATTGAGCGTAGAAAAAGAACTCGGCATTACTAAAGAAGATATTGGAAATAAGATTTCGGTAGAAGATTACAACGCTGCTTGTAAAAAAACCGTCATGCGTTACACCGATGTCTGGAACGACTTGACCAAAAAGATGGGCTATTGGGTAGATATGAACAATCCATACATCACTTACACGCCAAAATATATGGAAAGCGTTTGGTGGTTATTGGCTCAGATCTATAAAAAAGGCTTGATTTACAAAGGTTATACTATACAACCCTATTCTCCAAAAGCCGGAACAGGACTAAGCTCTCACGAACTTAACCAGCCTGGGACTTATCAAGACGTTTCTGATACTACGGTTACAGCACAGTTTAAGAGCCCGATAAAAAGCCCCCTAACCCCCGAAGGTGGAACTGCTGTTAACTCAGTTGCTAAAGCCTTCGGTTTAAAAGTCTTACCCTTTGGGGAAGATTTAGATGGGGCTTGGGCACATTTTCTCGCTTGGACAACCACACCGTGGACTTTGCCAAGTAATACGGCATTAACTGTTGGTAAAAAAATAGATTATGTTCTTGTGGCAACTTATAATCAATACACTTTTGAGCCTATTTATGTTGTTCTAGCTAAAGATCTTGTGAATAATCAATTTTCAAAAAAATACTTTGAAGTTGAAAATGCAGATGATTTAAAGAATTATACCAAAGAAGATAAAAAGATACCCTATCAAATTATTGCAAATTGTAAAGGCGAAGATTTATTAGAAATCAGGTATGAACAACTTTTGCCTTACGCCAAACCTTTCCATAACCCAGAAAACGCTTTTAGAGTTATCGCTGGAGATTTCGTTACTACTGAAGATGGAACAGGTATTGTCCACACCGCACCGACTTTTGGTGCTGACGATGCCTTGGTGGCTAAACAAGCTCAGCCTGAAGTGCCTGGACTGCTTGTAAAAGACGACAATGATAACCTCGTGCCTTTAGTCGATTTGAAAGGTAAATTTAGACCTGAAATGGGTGAATTTGCAGGGAAATATGTTAAAAATGAATATTATGAAGACGGTAAAGCTCCTGAAAAATCAGTAGATGTTGAATTGGCCATTAAACTTAAAGAAGAAAACAAAGCCTTTAAAGTTGAAAAATATGTTCACTCATATCCCAACTGCTGGCGAACAGATAAACCTATTTTATACTATCCATTAGATTCTTGGTTTATCAAAGTTACGGAGTTTAAAGACAAAATGGTAGAGCTCAACAAAACCATCAATTGGAAACCAAAGTCAACAGGTGAAGGGAGATTTGGTAATTGGTTAGCAAATGCCAATGACTGGAATTTATCGCGTTCACGTTATTGGGGGATTCCACTACCAATCTGGCGAACTGAAGATGGAAAAGAAGAAAAAATTATTGACTCTATATCAACTTTAAAACAAGAAATCAATAAATCAGTTAAAGCAGGTTTTATGTCTGAAAATCCTTTTGCAGATTTTAAAATCGATGACTTTTCAGATGAAAATTATACCGATATCGACATTCATAAAAACATTGTGGATGACATTATCTTAGTTTCAAACCAAGGTCAGCCGATGAAACGTGAAGCCGATTTGATTGATGTTTGGTTTGATTCAGGTTCAATGCCTTATGCACAATGGCATTATCCATTCGAGAAGCCCCCTAAATCCCCCGAGGGTGGACTTTCTGATTCTCCTGGATATCAGACATCGAGAAAGTCTTCTTATCATTTATTAAAAGAAAAAGCTAAAAGCAGAAAAAATAATCCTACACAAGCTGAAGAAGTGTTATGGGAATGTTTAAAAGGAAAGAAACTCGGGGGTTATAAATTCAGAAGAGAACATGTCATTGACGAATATATCGCTGATTTTGTTTGTCTGGATAAAAAATTGATAGTAGAAGTTGATGGTGGATACCATAACGATCCAAAGATTAGAGAAAATGATGAGTTTAGAAGTAAATTCTTAAAAGAGAATTTTGGTTACAACGTCATTAGATTTACAAATGAAGAAGTGCTTGGTAAAATAGATCTTGTCATAGACAAAATCGAAGAAGCACTTATAAAATCCCCCCTTAGGGGGCAAGGGGGCTTTAGTGCCGATTTCATAGCAGAAGGTGTCGACCAAACCCGAGGCTGGTTTTACACACTTCACGCTATAGCTACTATGGTTTTTGAAGATGTGGCTTATAAAAACGTGGTTTCAAATGGATTGGTTTTAGATAAAAACGGCCAAAAGATGTCCAAACGTCTCGGCAATGCGGTTGATCCTTTTGAAACTTTAAAAACTTACGGACCAGATGCTACTCGTTGGTATATGATAAGTAATGCTAACCCTTGGGATAACTTGAAGTTTGACCTGAATGGTATTGGAGAAGTGCAACGTAAATTTTTCGGTACGCTATACAACACGTATTCGTTTTTTACTTTATATGCTAATATTGATAATTTTCAATATAAAGAAAATGATGTTCCACTTGAGCAACGCCCAGAAATAGACCGTTGGATTTTGTCAGAATTACATACCCTAATTCAAGATGTAGATGCGTTTTATGCCGATTATGAACCCACTAAAGCCACACGAGCCATATCTGATTTTGTGCAAGAAAATTTATCGAATTGGTATGTGAGATTAAGCAGAAGACGTTTTTGGAAAGGCGATTACGAGCAGGATAAAATTTCTGCCTACCAAACACTCTTTACGTGTTTATTAGATATTTCAAAGTTAATTGCCCCTGTAGCACCATTTTTTGCTGATAGATTGTATCAAGATTTGACTTCTGTTTTAAATAAAGACGTTCCAGAAAGCGTTCACTTAGCAGATTTTCCGAAATCAAATACTGGTTTTATCAATAAATCTTTAGAGGATAAAATGCATACAGCTCAAGTCATTTCTTCTTTGGTTTTATCCTTGCGAAAAAAAGAGAAAATAAAAGTCAGACAGCCTTTGCAACGCATAATGATACCTGTTTTAGACCAAGATTTTAAAGCTGATGTCGAAGCTGTTGCTGACTTGATCAAGTCTGAAGTCAATGTCAAAACCATCGAATTTATTGATGATACTTCTGATTTGTTAATTAAAAGCGTGAAGCCAAACTTCAAGGTTTTAGGCCCAAAATTTGGAAAGAATATGAAATTTGCGGTTAAAGCTATAAATAAATTTACAAAAGCTGATATTGCTAAAATTGAAAAAGACGGCCAAATAGAAGTTGAAATAAATGGCAAACCTGAAGTGCTAAGCATTGATGAAGTTGAAATTACTTCTGAAGATATTGAAGGTTGGTTAGTGGCTTCTCAAAACAACATTACAGTAGCTTTAGATATTCATATTGATGACAAGCTTAAAAATGAAGGCATTGCCAGAGAACTGGTCAACAGAATTCAAAATTTGCGTAAAGATTCTGATTTGAATGTTACTGACCATATTGAAATCAGCATACAAAAAGATAACAATATCGTAAAAGCTGTGGAAGAAAATTTAACGTATATCAAGAGAGAAACTTTAACTGAAAACATTACTTTCGCAAACCAAATCGAAAACGGTAGAGAAATTGAATTTGATGATGTACATACCGTTATAACTTTAAAAAAGATATAAGAATGACAACAACAACAACAACAAAACAACCCGAACGGTATTCAGATGCTGAACTATTAGAGTTTAAAGAACTGATAGAAAACAAAATAAAAAACGCCGAAAAGCAACTCAATATTTATATTGATGCTTACAAAAATGGCAGTGCAAATGATACAGAAGA
The DNA here is from genome assembly GCF_053628795.1 of Psychroflexus sp. MBR-150. Taxonomy (NCBI): domain Bacteria; kingdom Pseudomonadati; phylum Bacteroidota; class Flavobacteriia; order Flavobacteriales; family Flavobacteriaceae; genus Psychroflexus; species Psychroflexus sp. MBR-150. Next base: position 70,013 of record NZ_JBRJHB010000014.1, on the reverse strand, counting down.
TACCGCACCAACTTTTAAATCTTTTGACGACGGCAGTAATACGCTAAGTAAAGAAGCTAACTCGCAATTGGCTATTCGTCAAGAAAAATTTATCAGAGATTTAAAAAATGCTTTAGTAAGAATAGAAAATAAATCTTATGGTATTTGCCGTGTGACAGGAAAATTAATCCAGAAAGAAAGATTAAAATTAGTTCCACACGCAACGCTCAGCATCGAAGCTAAAAACCGTCAGAATTAAAGCCTGACCCTGAAATAAATTCAGGGTGACAGTAGATTTCTACTGTCATGCTGAACTCGTTTCAATATGTCATGCTGAACTCGTTTCAGCATCTCTCCATCCACGTCCTGCTGAACTCGTTTCAGTATCACGACACCTAAATCCAAACCCACATGTCCTGCTGAACTTGTTTCAGTATCACGACACCTAAATCCAAACCCACATGTCATGCTGAACTCGTTTCAGTATGTCATGCTGAACTCGTTTCAATATGTCATGCTGAACTTGTTTCAGCATCTCTCCATCCACGTCATGCTGAACTTGTTTCAGTATCACGACACCTAAATCCAAACCCACATGTCCTGCTGAACTCGTTTCAATATGTCATGCTGAACTTGTTTCAGCATCTTTTATTACCTTTGCTTAAATCATAATTTTCATCATAAGTGCCTAAGCGACTTATACATAGGTATTGGGTATATATCATAACAAACAAGCCCAAAGGGACGCTATATATTGGCGTTACAGGAGGTATTGACGATAGAATGGAAAGACATGTAGCTGGTAAAGGTTCTAAGTTTGCTGCAAGGTATAACCTGAATAAATTAGTACATTTAGAAGAATTTCAATATGTCAATGACGCAATAAAACGTGAAAAGCAATTAAAACGCTGGCATAGGCAGTGGAAAATTAATTTGATTGAAAGCACCAATCCAGAATGGAAAGATTTGTGGAAACCTTTAGACCAAGACCAAGACCCTGAAATAAATTCAGGGTGACAGTAGTACTGTCATGCTGAACTCGTTTCAGTATGTCATGCTGAACTCGTTTCAGTATGTCATGCTGAACTCGTTTCAATATGTCATGCTGAACTCGTTTCAGTATGTCATGCTGAACTTGTTTCAGTATCACGACACCTAAATCCAAAGCCACATGTCATGCTGAACTTGTTTCAGTATCACGACACCTAAATCCATACCCACACGTCCTGCTGAACTTGTTTCAACACAGTAAACATCAAAACAGCGACTGCGTAACCGCAAGTCCCATACCAATCAATATACTAATAAACTTCTTAAAGTTAAACTGGTGATCTTTAGAGGTTTCAAACAAAATGGTAGAGGCAATGTGGAGTAGGATTCCTACCACAACGGCTTCAACCCAAATTTTTACTTGACCCAATTCGTTTTCAAAAATGATATGAACAAGACTACCGAGAGGTGTCATCAAAGAAAACAGAGTTAAAAAAACAATCAATTTGGTTTTTGATAAATCAGAATTCAATAAAAAACTACTCACAATAATGGCAACAGGTATTTTATGAACCAAAATGCCAATTAATAAATCTGGATGCGTATGTGTTGGAAAACCTTCAAAAAAAGAGTGAATAGATAAACTTATAAAAAGCAATATTGGAAATGTATTCTCTTTTGGTTGGAAATGTACATGACCATGCTCTGCACCTTTGGAAAAAAACTCTAAAACCAATTGCAATACTATTCCAAATAAAATAAAAAAACCTATTATGCCTTCTTGCTGATAGTAAATTTCGGGTAAAAGACTTACCACAGTAACTGATAGTAAAAATCCACCGCTAAAGGCAAGTAGTAGATCGAGATATTTTGAATGGGCTTTGATTTTTAAAGCTATCAAAAATCCTAAAAATACAGCAATAATAGGAAGGTACAAACTCATCATTGATTAAAAACCAAAATTAAACGTTCTGAAGTTTCAGCATCAAAATCTTCTAAATTATAATTCCCAAACACATGTTTGATATTCAAATTAGCAGCTTTAAAATAAGATTTAAACAGCTTTAGATCAATACATTTTAATCGCTCAGTGTAATCGTGCTTTTGATTGTCAACTTCAAATTGTATGTGTTTAAGAATATAGCCTTTGTCAATCCATTTATGAATTTTAAAATCAATGCCATCAATGGTTTTGGCATCATATTTTTTTAAATGTTTTAAAGTATGATGCACATTCAAAAAATCTATAACACCGAAGGCATCAGGCTTCATATTAGCTTTCATAGCTTTTATGGCGTTGATGTTGTAATCGTCTTTTTCAAAATAACCAAAACTTGTAAAGAGATTAAATACCGCATCATAAGTTTTTCCCATAGGTTGGCACATATCATGGCGTTCAAAATGCAAACCATCGGTTTCAAACTTTTTTGCATAATCTATGTTGTTTTGAGACAAGTCAATCCCTGTAACTCGATAGCCTATTTTATTCAAATAAATGGAGTGACGTCCACGTCCACAAGCCACATCTAAAATATGAGATTGTGGTTTTAGTTTGAGAAAATCAGTCAGTTGAAGCATAAAGTTTTGAGCTTCTTTGTCGTCTCTGTTTTTATATAAAATATGATAATACGGTGTGTCGAACCATGTCGCATACCATTTAGACTCTGTTTGTTTCATAGACTACAAAATTAGCCTATTTTTGTTTCGTAAAATAAAATTATGAGCAATAACTTTAAAATGTTGGCAACAACCCTTTTTGGATTTGAGCCTTTACTCGAACGAGAACTCTTGAAACTCGGTGCTATGGATATTAAACCTGGCATAAGAAATGTAAGTTTTGTGGGAGACAAGGGTTTTATGTATAAAGCGAATCTCAGTTTGAGAACAGCCTTGAGCATTTTAAAGCCAATAAAATCTTTTAAATTTCACACCGAAGACGAATTTTATCACAGATTGTATGAATTCAATTGGTCAACTGTTATGGCGGTTGACAAAACTTTTATGGTGTCTGCTACGACTCATCAGTCAATATTTAACAACTCACAGTTTGTAGGCTTGCGTACTAAAGATGCTATTGTAGATTTTTTTAGAAATAAAACTGGAAAACGCCCTGATGTTTCTACTGATAATCCACAGATGATTTTTAATGTGCACATCAACAAAAATACTTGTACTCTTAGCTTAGATAGCTCAGGCGATAAATTGTTTAAACGCGGTTATCGAACAGCGACAAATATAGCCCCAATAAATGAAGTTTTGGCTGCTGGATTATTGTTGCATTCGGGTTGGGACGGTCAATCTGATTTTATGGATCCTATGTGTGGTAGCGGTACTATTTTGATTGAAGCCGCAATGATAGCTTGTCAAATTCCACCAAATCTTAATCGGAGAAGCTTTGGATTTATGCATTGGCAAGATTGGGATGAAGATTTGTATGAAGTGATTATGAATTCGGTTTTAAAAAAAATCAGACCGTTTCATTTTAAAATTAAAGGGATTGATAAAGCACCTTCTGCTGTGAGAAAAGCCCAAGATAATGTTGATAAAGCCAACTTGAGTGAGTTTATCAGCATTCATCACGATGACTTTTTTTCAACTTCAAAAGGAGATGAACGGCCTTTGCATATGTTGTTCAATCCTCCGTACGGCAACCGATTAGATGTCAACCCTGAGTTGTTTTACAAAACTTTAGGGCAAGTTCTAAGAGAAAATTACAAAAACACAAAGGTGTGTTTTATCACTACAGATGAAGATGCACCTCGGTATTTGAATCTTAAAGGCTCAAAACCTATCAAAGTTTTTAATGGCGGAATAGAGGCGAAGTTGTATCAATTTTTGGTGTATTGATGTTTGTATTTCAAGTGAGTTTGAGTTAATATTATATTGTCTTCAAGTTGATTGATTTTTTGAAGTCATATGATGAATCCCTAAAAATCTGATTATCGAAATTAGAATCTATATTGAAATTATACTTGTCATTGATGTGGTTTCAATTTAACTTTTTTTACCCGATTTCAGGTTATTTAAACATTTCAACCGACCATATTTCCTCTGTTGAAGTGTTTGGTTTTAGAATTTTCAACCCTTTTTTATGATTAAAACTATCTGAAAATCCTGTCATGGGTTCCAAAGCTATTTTGCTTTCATTTGGCGGAGTATAGATTTGAAAAAATTTTAAATCTGAAGACGTTTTAATATAAATTTTATGACTTCCATTATCAAATTCAATTTTGTTATTGTTTAAAATAAAACAATCATCAAGTTGTTTGTTTTTAAGAAAAAAAGGTTGTTCTATTTTTTGCTCTAAAATTTTTGTAGGTATCATTTTACTGTCAGTCAATACAATTTGATTAGAATTAAATTTTAATAGAGCTTTATCAAAATTTTTTATACAAAAATATGGATGCCAACCTAAAGTAAAAGGCAAATCTGTAGATCCTGTATTTTTAATATTGACTTTTAACAAAAGTCTGTGTTTTGATAATGTGTAAGTTAGCATAATTTTAAAAGAAAAAGGATAAGCCTTGGGAGGATGATTTTCTATATATTCCAGTTGGGCTTCTACTGTTTTATCAGTTGTTTTTGTGTTGACTAATTCAAACTTTTTGTTAAAAACCAATCCATGAATAGCATTGTTTTTATCAATCTCATTACAAGTCAAATTATAAGTAGTATGATTAAAACTATAAACCCCGTTTTTTATTCTATTAGCAAACGGAAACAAAATAGCCGATGCAAAACTTTGCTCGTAAGTATTGTTTTTTAAATCACTGATTATCTGTTTGTTATCAAAAATTAAAGATTTAAGTCTTCCACCTTCATTATCTAAACTTATAACGGCTTTGTGGTTATGAGCGTGAATCAACTCTATTAATCTGTCATTTTTTTCTATTCGATTCAATGCTACAAATTTTATGGTTAATTGTTTTTCCTTAAAAGTCTATATTTTTATAACTCAAAATGTAAATATAATATTAATTAAATTTAAGTTTCACTTCTTCGATAAAGGTTAGTTTATATAATAATAAAATGTCAATAAACAGCTTGTTTATCAATTATATTTTAATAATTATTTAGTATAAAAACCCTTTTATTGAATATCCTATATTTTTAAATTTTGTATATTTGTTGTAATATTTTATGTTATGGAGAAAACTTTACAACAAGATAGTTCATTATCCTTTGAAGACTTTCAAAAACAAGTTTTAGAAGATTATAAAATTGCTGTAACCAGTAGAGAATGCAGTCTATTAGGACGAAGAGAGGTGCTTACAGGCAAAGCTAAATTTGGGATTTTTGGCGATGGCAAAGAAGTACCACAAATTGCTTGGGCTAAGGCTTTCAAAAACGGAGATTGGCGCTCAGGTTATTATCGCGACCAAACTTTTATGATGGCCATTGGAGACTTGACTATCCAAGAGTTTTTTGCTGGTTTGTATGCCAATACAGATATCAAACAAGAGCCTATGTCTGGTGGACGGCAAATGGGCGGTCATTTTATGAGTCACAGTTTAGATGAAAATGGTGCATGGAAAAACCTTACAAAACAAAAAAATTCAAGCCCTGATATTTCACCAACTGCTGGACAAATGCCACGATTGCTTGGGTTGGCTCAAGCCTCTCAAGTCTATCGTGCCGTAAAAAACATAAATGCTGATAAATTTTCAGTTAAAGGCAACGAAATTGCTTGGGGAACCATTGGAAATGCCAGTACCAGCGAAGGCTTATTTTGGGAAACTTTTAATGCCGCTGGCGTGATGCAAGTGCCAATGGTCATAAGTGTTTGGGATGACGATTATGGAATTTCTGTGCATGCCAAACATCAAACTACTAAAGAAAATATCTCTGAAATTCTCAAAGGTTTTCAAAAAGAAGAAGATAGCAATGGCTATGAAATTTTAGTGGTTAAAGGTTGGGATTATGTAGAATTGATTGAGACTTATCAAAAAGCCGAAACCATAGCCAGAGAACAGCATGTCCCTGTTCTAATTCATGTCGTTGAATTAACTCAACCTCAAGGGCATTCTACTTCGGGTTCACACGAACGTTATAAGTCTGAAGAACGATTGAAATGGGAGCGTGAATACGATTGTAATGCCCAAATGAGACAATGGATGATTTCAAATGGCATCGCTACTGAAGAGGATTTGAATGAGCTAGAAAAAGATATCAAAAGCGAAGTCAGAAAAGGTAAACAAGCCGCATGGAAAGCTTTTGGCGAAAGAGCAAAAACAGCAAGCCAAGAACTGATATCTATTCTAAATAAGGTTGTAAAATCCTCTGAAAATACTTCGTTTATCAAACCAATTATAGACAAATTAAAATCTAATGACGAACCTTTAAAATCTATTGTAATCGCTTCAGCAAGAAAAGTTTTACGATATATAAGACACGAGCAGTTTCAAGCTAAAGATGAGCTTATCCAATGGATTGAAAACTTTTCTAATGAAGTTAAACCCGATTACAGTAGCCACTTATATAGTCAGTCTCAATGGAGAGCAACTAATATTGAAGCAATCACACCTGAATATGACGATGATGCCAAAGAAGTTGATGGAAGAATAATTTTACGAGATAATTTTGATAAAATATTTGAAACCATTCCAGAAGCTTTGGTTTTTGGTGAAGATTCTGGAGAAATTGGCGATGTCAATCAAGGTCTTGAAGGACTTCAAAAAAAATACGGAAAAATTCGTGTTTCTGATACAGGCATCCGCGAAGCTACTATTTTGGGTCAAGGTATTGGTCTGGCATTGAGAGGTTTGCGTCCCATTGCTGAAATTCAATATTTAGATTATTTGCTCTACGCCATACAAACTATGAGTGATGATTTAGCAACCATCCATTATCGCTCTAAAGGCAAACAAAAAGCACCATTGATTGTAAGAACACGCGGTCATCGCTTAGAAGGAATTTGGCACAGTGGTTCGCCAATGGGCGGTATTTTGAACCTTGTCAGAGGTATAAACGTTCTCGTGCCTCGAAATATGACACAAGCTGCTGGATTTTACAACACCATTTTAGAAAGCGATGAACCTGCTTTAATTATAGAATGCCTGAATGGTTACCGACTTAAAGAAAAAATGCCAACAAACCTCGGTGAATTTAAAACCCCTGTTGGTGTTGTAGAAACATTAAAAGAAGGACAAGACATCACTTTAGTATCTTATGGCTCAACGCTCAGACTTGTGCAACAAGCTGCTAAAGAATTACAAGAAGTTGACATTGATGCTGAAATAATTGATGTGCAATCCTTGTTACCGTTTGACTTAAACCACGACATCGTGAAAAGTGTTCAAAAAACTAATCGTTTATTGGTCATTGACGAGGATGTTCCAGGTGGTGCATCATCTTACATTTTGCAAAATATTATTGAAAAACAAAATGCATATCGCTACTTAGATAGTCAACCACAAACATTAACATCTTACGCTCATCGCCCAGCTTATGGCACAGATGGCGACTATTTTTCAAAACCTTCAACTGAAGATATTTTTGAAAAAGTTTACGCCATAATGCACGAGTTTAAACCTGAAAAATACCCTGAACTGTATTAAATAATTATAAATTGAAACCCGATAAAAAAGCGTCACATCAAGTGATATAGACGGTAAGGTCGGTATTGTATCAAGATGTTGGCATAACACCTTTTATAACCCAAATTCAATATTTAAATGCCTGACTACTTTTCTTCAAACTTTAAACTCGGTATCCTTGGTGGCGGTCAACTTGGCAAAATGTTATTGTATGAAACGCGAAAATTTGATATCCAAACCAAAGTATTAGACCCAAGCAGTGAAGCACCTTGTAAAATAGCTTGCAACGAATTTGTTGTAGGTGATTTGATGAATTATGATACGGTTTTAAATTTCGCAAAAGATGTTGATGTTTTAACCATTGAAATAGAAAATGTAAATGTTGATGCTTTAGAAACGCTTGAAAATCAAGGCAAAAAAGTTTATCCATCAGCTAAAACTTTGAAATTAATTCGAGATAAAGGCATTCAAAAAGAATTTTATCAGCAAAATAAAATCCCAACTTCACCTTTTAAATGCTATCAAACTCAATCTGAAATTGAAGAAGATTACAAGAATGATAAGTTTCAATTACCAATCGTTTGGAAAAGCCGTACTGGTGGTTATGACGGTCGAGGTGTGAGTATTTTAAAAAATAAAGAAGACATCAAAGCTTTGCCCGACACACCTTGTTTGTTAGAGCAAAAAATCAATTTTAAAAATGAATTAGCAGTCATTGTTGCACGCTCAGTAAGCGGTGAAATCAAAACTTATCCAGTAGTTGAAATGGAATTTCATCCAACGGCTAATCAAGTAGAGTATGTGATTTGCCCTGCAAGAATAAGTGATGAGGTTTCAAATCAAGCTCAGGAAGTTGCGAGGAAAGTTTCTAATGCTTTTCAACACGTAGGTTTGCTGTCGGTTGAATTATTTCAAACTCAAGAGGATAAAATTTTAGTTAACGAAGTTGCACCACGACCGCATAATTCAGGACATTATAGTATTGAAGGTGCTTATACCAATCAATTTGAGCAACATCTTAGAGCTATTTTAGACTTGCCACTCGGAAATACCGACTCTAAAGTTGGAGCGGTTATGGTCAATCTTGTAGGCGATGAAAACCATGAAGGTGATGTTTATTATAAAAATATCGACAAGATTTTAGCATTAAAAGGCGTCGTTCCACACATTTACGGTAAAACTCAAACCCGACCATTTCGCAAAATGGGGCATATCACTATAGTTGATAAAGATATAGATGTGGCTCGTCAAATGGCAGAACAGGTTAAAAATTGGATAAAAGTGATTTCTAAAGATTAAAAGAATTAATTTACTTCAATTGATAAATCATTTGATTGAGATGTGTCATTTATCATTCATATTCCAACCCAACAATCGCTCTGATTTTATCTAAAGTTTTTATGAGTTCTAAAGAAAACTCAAAAGGCATCAACGGACTTTCGGTGAAGCCTTGCTCTAAACACTCTTGAACGTGGGCAATTTCAAAATGATAGCCTTTGGCTTGATAGTTGAAATCTCTATCTATTGTTTTATCATTTGTTACGATACTGAGCTTATCGGTTTCGTGAAAACGCGGTCCTAATTTTATTTTTGCTTTTTCAAATTCAATGAAAGCAAAATTTTCTCTCGTTTGATCAAAACTGCAAAACAAGTCAGCTTTTACATTATTGTTGTATTCAAAAACTATTTTAGTTTCTAAATCGACACCAGTAGTTGATAGTTTGCTTTCTGCTGAAATATGGTTTGGTTTTCCGAGGAGTTTTAAAGCCAAATAAACAGGATAAATCCCAATATCCAACAAAGATCCACCGCCTAATTTGGGATTAAATAAACGTTTATTTGGGTCAAAAGGGGCTTTAAAACAAAACTCAGCTTGAATATTTTTAATGTTTCCGTAAGTTTTTTTATCTTGAAATTCTTTTATGGTTTTAATCGTCGGCATAAAATTAGTCCATAAAGCTTCCATCAAAAACACGTGGTTGTCTTGAGCCGTGCGAATCATGTCTTCAACTTCATTGTGATTCATCGCAAAAGCTTTTTCACACAATACGGCTTTGCCTGATTTTAAAACGGCAATAGTATTGGCTTTGTGAAAAACATGTGGTGTGGCAATATAAACCACGTCAATATCGGGGTCTTTAATCAATTGTTCATAACTGCCATAGGCTTTTGAGGCTTTGTGCTTTGTGGCAAATTCGTCAGCTTTGTTTTGTGTGCGTGAACCTACGGCGTAAAGTTCTGCATTTTTAACCGTTTGTAGGTCATTTGCAAATTTATGAGCAATTTTTCCTAAGCCTAAAATGCCCCATTTATAAGTTTTCATAATTTTCGGTTTAGAGTTTGAATAGCTAAAGCGATGCCGATTACCAATGCACAACCAAACAAATTTAGCCATAAATATGGCATAATGTCAAAATAATATCCAACAATCACAATGATTTGAGTGATAATCGCTGCCCAAAAAGTCGCTACGGATTTGACATATTTGATGAAAAATGCCAAGAGAAAAATACCCAAAACATTGCCATAAAATATAGAACCTATAATGTTGACTAATTCAATTAAGTTGTCAAACAACGGGGCAAGACAAGCCACAGTAATAGCAATAATGCCCCAAAGTAATGTAAAAAGCTTTGAAATATTCACAAAATGCATATCGGTTTTAGTTGTTTTGACATTTCTTTTATACAAGTCTATCGCCGTGGTTGAGGCTAAAGCGTTTAATTCAGAGGCTGTTGAAGACATCGCCGCTGAGAGAATGGCAGCTAAAAGCAAACCAATCAAACCACGCGGTAAATTGTTGAGTATGAAATGGATAAAAACATAATCTGTGTCATTGGTTTCTACAGTATCATCTGCTTGCTTAATGACAGCTTTAGCATTTTCTCTTAATTCTTTTTCGTTAACATTGGCTTGAGCCAGTTGAGTTTTAAGATTTTCAAATTGAGCATCTGTAATATCTTTAGAATTCATTTGTGCAAAAAGCGTTTTTTTATGCTCAAAATTTTGCTCTAACTTGTTGTTGATATGTTGATAATCGGTTTTGTATTCACTTTCATTAACCGCATTTTCGGCTGCAGGATTAAAATTGAGCGGTGCGGTATTGAATTGATAAAAGACAAAAACCATAATACCAACCAGTAGAATAAAAAACTGCATCGGCACTTTAAGCAAGCCATTAAACAGCATTCCAATCTGACTTTGCTTAACCGATTTGGCGGTTAAATACCGTTGAACTTGACTTTGGTCTGTGCCAAAATAGGAGAGTGCCAAAAAAGTTCCACCGATCAATCCACTCCAAACGGTGTAACGTTGATTGAAATCAAAATCAAAATTTAAGATTTCCATTTTGCCACTCGAGGAAGCAATTTCTAAGGCATTATTAAAATTGATGTTTTCTGGTAGATAACTTAAAATCACAAAAAAAGCAATGATCATTCCAGAAAAAATCACAGCCATCTGTTGTTTTTGAGTAACGCTAACTGCCCGTGTGCCACCTGAAACGGTATAAATAATCACCAAAATCCCGATGATGATATTGAGCGTAAATAAATCCCAACCCAAAACGGCTGAAAGAATAATAGCTGGGGCAAAAATGGTTATACCAGCCGAAAGTCCTCGTTGTGTTAGAAAGAGCAAAGCTGTGAGCGTTCGTGTTTTTTTGTCAAAACGGCTTTCGAGATATTCATAAGCGGTGTAAACTTTTAATCGATGATAGATAGGAATAAAAAACATACAAATAATCACCATCGCAATAGGCAAACCAAAGTAAAACTGAACAAAACCCATTCCATCATCATAGGCTTGACCAGGCGTAGATAAAAAAGTAATAGCACTGGCTTGTGTGGCCATTACTGATATTCCAACGGTCCACCAACGGGCATCATTATCACTTTTTATATAGTCTTGAACGTTTTGGCTTTTTTTGGTTTTATATGTGCCATATATCACTATAAAAGCAATACTGACAACCATCACAATGATATCTATATAATGCATACTTTAGTTTAAAGCGGTCATCAGCCAATACATCAAAAGAATGTAAACAAGATTAGCCACTAAAACAATGGTATAAAACCGTTTCCACCGATATGACTTGGGCTTATTCATTAGAGTTGATTGATAGCAAATTAGATAATAATCTGAACGCACCTGGAACACCTGCGGGCAATTGTCTAAAAAGACTTAAACCCGTGTAAATATAGTAACCATCACCATATTGAGCAACAAGTAAACTACCTTTTGTAGGCTTGTCGTCGTAGTCTTGAATTTTTAAAATGGGTTGAAAAGCTTTGTCCCATTGGTCTGGAAAATATAAACCACGCTCTTGAACCCAACCGTCAAAGTCTTCTGCTGTGATTTGATTGGGGTAATTCAGCACTTTATGATTTTTATCAATAAACTGAACTTCAGCTGTTTCGTCAGTCACTCTGTTTCGAGATAAATTTAATTTTAAGGGTGAAATTTTATCAGTCAATAAACCATAGGTTGTGGTGTATTGCGTGATTAGAGTTCCGCCTTGCTTGACATAATCAAATAAAATTTCATTTTTTGTGATAAGCTGTTCTTCGGTATCAAAAGCTCTGATGCCTAAAATGATGGCGTCAAAATGTTTTAAATTTTCAGGCATGTAAATCTTTTTTAAATCAATCATTTCAACATTGTAACCAAGGCTTTTTAGATTATCTGGAATCTTGTCGCCAGCACCTTTGATGTATCCGATATTTTTTACACCTGGATTGATTTTGATGTTCACCAAAGCACTTTTAGCTTCCTGTGCATAAACTTGTTTGGGAATATGATTGTATTCTAAAGTTTTAACGTGTTTAGAAAACGTTTCGTCATTAGATTGAACTAGAATTTTAGCATCAACTTTTTCAGTGTTTTTAGGCGGTGTGATTTTAAAATCAAAAGTTTTAGTTTCATCTAATTCAGTCAATTTGACATCATAATATTGAGGTTCAACTTTCCAAGATTTTGGTAAATCTAAACTCACTTTACCATTAAAAGATTTGGTGTAAGATTTTATTTGAATTCTAAAATTATTTGAATTTCCATTTTTGAAAATCGCTACTTCTTTTAAAGGTTTAATAGATATTTTTGGCAGAATTTCAAAATTTTCAAATACTTCTCCATTAATGGGATTATTGTATTTATAAACCACATCAGAATAAAAAGTAATATCTGTGTTTTCTATTTCGAGATTATACTTCAACTGATAAGGATTTGGTGTTTCGGGCAAACCTATTAAATTGGGGTTTGTAACTTGATAAAGTCCTTTTTTTGGCGGTAAATTTAGCCAATAGGGTAAAGTGTTTTTATTGTCAATATCGACATTAAAAGTCTTGTAAATCGCTTGGTTGTTTTTTAATGTTGTTTTGTTTGAAAACAAACTTTCTGAATCCATTTTAATATCTAAGAGTTTGACATCAATTGGACTGCGGTTGATAATTTCTGTATTGACTTTAATATTTTCATTTGAGTTTGCATAAGCATTTTCGCTGATACTTTCAATATATAAACCAAGACAAGCCTTGATAATGGATTTGATTTGCTGAGTTTTAATGCGTTTCCAGTGTTCATTATCAAGTTTTTGGATGAGTTGATAAGTCTTTACTAAATCTGGCACGCTTTGGAAAGGTTTAGAAAAATCGTAATTAGCGATAATCTTTTCAACAAGTTGTTGTATAGGTTGGCCACCTTTAACGCGATTCCAAGACGTATCAACGCCTTCAAAAATATTTTGATTATCAGGCAAATCACCTTTGATGATCTCGAGATATTCTAATTGTTCTCCGCGTCTTGGCGTGTTGCCAAACGCTTGAGATTTGTGTTGACTTCGGCTAAGAGCAGCAATTTCAGAATTAGACAAACCCAAATCGGGATAATATTCGCCAATATCAAACGACATTAGATTAGGTTTATCAGCTTTTTTAAAAGCTTTTTGACTGCCATAAAACCACCACGAGGTGTTAAAAAACAAACGTTTGGCTTGCCAAGTTTGAGTAGATTTTAATTGGTTTTTAAATTGATTTGAATCTGCTGCCAAATCAAAAGCTTCCATACTCAACATTGCCGAAGCCGTATGATGACCGTGCGTGGTGCCTGGAGTGCGGTGGTCGAAACGGTTGATTATAACATCGGGTTTTATGTTTCTTATCGTCCAAACCATATCGTGAAGTATGCTGTCTTTATTCCAGATATTGAGTGTTTCTTCTGGCGATTTAGAATAGCCAAAATCAATGGCTCGAGTAAAGCGTTGTTGACCGCCATCAATGGAACGTGCTTTGAGCAACTCTTGCGTGCGGATAAGTCCCAAAGCTTCTTTTAAGTCAGAGCCTAAAAGATTTTGACCGCCGTCGCCACGTGTAAGTGCGAGATAATAAGTTTGAGCGTGAACTTTATTAGAAAAATAAGAGATTAATCTGGTATTTTCATCGTCAGGATGTGCAGCAACGTAAAGAACTGTGCCGAGAAAGTTTAGACCTTTTAAGTCTCTATAAATTTCTACAGCGTTTGGTTTAGATGGCGACTGAGCTGAAAGAAATGAAAAATGACAACACAACAGAAGAAACCAAAACCGTATTTGCATAAAATTTTTAGTTTCAAATATAATAGCTTTAGTCGAGTTGGATTGATGTTTAGGTTTCTTTAACTTTATCAGGTCTGAACTAAAAATGAATTGCAGTAAAATATTTAATTTTTATTCAAATTTACATTCATACCATCAAACTTCAGCAGAAAGACTTTATAAAAAAAGCATTATCAATGTTTATATCAAAGATGCCTTTGATTATACACAATCTAAAAATTTGTTTAGAAATATACTACTTGAAGAAAAATTTATCAAGTGCTTTTTTAATTCTTTATAATTATAAACCGAAAAATTTGAAGAATTATCTATTTATCTGCCATAACAGGTTGAGAAATATACTCATTTTTTTCTGGCATATTAAATTTTGGTTTTTTACAAGTACTTTGTGAACAATTATTGCAACTAAATTTAAGTAAAATTGCATTGATGAGAAGTAAAATTGATAAAATTATTATCCAATACATAGTTTGGTTTTACTCAATAGAGTTAAAAAAGAAAGAATAGTTGCGTCTAAAACCAAAAAAAAATACAAAATTTTATAATCAGTATTTTTATTCTTAACGGTTTAAACTGTTTTATATTTTATGGTTAATTGGTTTCATTCAGCAATATTGAGCCATTCTTTAATTTTTTCCCAATATTATATTTTGAAAATAGATGTTAAAAAATGTTTTTGTTTTTAGATGTTTTTAAAATCGATTTAAATTGCTTGATATATAAATTCAAACTTTTTGCGTTTTTTTAAAACCATTGGTAAGCATAACGGCAATCTCAATTTTCTTATACAAAAATAGGCTTGATTATTTGAGTTCCAACAAATTGATTAATCCATTTTAAATCTTTTCTCAGATTGATTTCAACAAGGATGATTAAAATATTCAATTTAACATTTTGTATGGCTTATGATTTAAATTCTTCGATGGCAAAGCTTAAATCATAAACTTCTGCATTTGGTTTTGCTTTGTTTAATATGGTATAACCAGTAGCACTTCTGTAGCCAGCAGCACAATGAACTACAATAGGTTTGTCTGTGGCAATGTCTTGTGCAGATGCTCTTAGCTTGTCAAGCGGATAATGTAGTGCATTTTCAAAAATCATTCCTTGTTTTGTTTCGCTTTCATTTCTGATATCAATAACTGTATATTTATCAGTGTTTGACTTGAAGTAATCAAGGTCTAAATTCAGGTCTTTTTTAAGATTTTTATCATCTAAAGTCACAACAGATAGAATCTGACTTTCATATCCAATTTTTGCTACTCGCTCTAAAATATTTTGATAGTTTTCAACACTTTGGATTACAATGTGAAATTTTTCGTTGGGTTCTATTACTGAGCCTAACCAAGTCTCAAATTTATCATTTTCGCTACGTGCCATGATGTTGACACTGTTAGGTAAATGACCTGATTTAAAAACATCTTCATTTCGCACATCAACAACTAAAGCATCATCTTCTATACGATTCACTTTTAAACGAAGCGGTATAGACCACACATTTTTCATAAAATCATCAGCTCCAGCTTTGTTTAATTCAACATTAAAACCAAAATAACTTGGCACAAAAGGTTGATCAGATAATAATTCTTCTACAAAATGTTCTTTTGTTTGTTTTTTAAAAGCCCAATTAGTAATACGTTCGTTACCTAAGGTGGTATAAGGTTTGTTGCTCATATTTTTTCCACATAAGCTTCCAGCACCATGAGCTGGATATACAATAACGTCATCATCTAACGGATTAAATTTATTTTGAATGCTGTGATACATATCTTTAGCCAAGGAAATTCTAGTGGCTTTCATATCACCTGAATTTTCTCTGAGGTCGGGGCGTCCTACATTGCCAACAAATAAAGTGTCACCTGAAAACAAAACTTGCTTATGCGTCTGTGTATCTTTAGTGAGAACACAAATACTATCTGGCGAATGTCCTGGCGTATTGATTGCTGAAAAATTAACGTGATTTAAATTAAATTCATCGCCATCATCAAAAGTTTCATGAGGATAATCTGCGTTTAAAAATTTACTAACGTATATTTTAGCACCTGTTTCCTTGTGAATTTGTAAATGGCTACTTACAAAATCAGCATGGGGATGAGTTTCTATAACTGCTACAATTTTAGCCTTGTGCTGCTCTGCAAATTTGTAGTAGGGTAGTGGATTTCTACTCGGATCCACCAAGGCAATCAAATCTCCACAAACTATTGCATAAGAATAATGAGAAAGACTATAATCTTTAAATTGTTCAATGTGCATTTTAAAAAATTTTACTACAAATTTACAAAGCTTTGAATAAAATAGGTTTTATTGGTGATAAAAAATGACTCTAATCAATTAAAAATTTGATAAATGCGTGAGTTCGGTTATGTTTAGGCTAAGCAAGAATAGGTCAATTCAAATGCTTTTTTCAACCAAAACACTTGTTTTTGATAGTATTTGTTGCATTATCTTTAGCATATGTTAGGCCTTGATTTGATAATCATATAACCTACCTGATATAGCTAAATATTGGTTTGGTTTTCGTGAAGCTCATCCGATGTTTTAAGTGCTTTTACAGTCTTTATACTTTTCATGACTTTTTAAAAAAAAATTAATATTTATAATTGATTTATTTCATAGACCTAATAAACTATAATTTGTAGTTTTGAATAATTATAAACATTTCTAATTTCTATGATTTTAAAATCTTTGTCTTTACTTCATTATAAAAATTTTGAGGCATTCGAATATAAATTTGATTCAAAAATCAACTGCATTGTTGGCGAAAACGGCAAAGGCAAAACCAATATTTTAGATAGTATTTATCATTTGGCTTATACCAAGAGTTATTTCAACCCGATCACCAGTCAAAATATTCAGCACGGTCAAGATTTTTTTGTCATTGATGGTCAATTTGAACGTCAATCCAAAACTGAAAACATTATTGTCTCTTTTAAAAAAGGAGATAAAAAAATTGTAAAACGCAACGCCAAAGCTTATGATAAATTGAGTGAACATATCGGATTTATCCCCGTTGTGATTGTTTCGCCAACCGATAGAGATTTGATTTTAGAAGGCAGTGATGTGCGACGAAAATTTATGGATAGTGTGATTTCTCAAGTCGATAAAGTTTACTTAAACAAACTTATTAAATACAATAAGATTTTATCTCAACGCAACGCTTTATTAAAATATTTTGCAGCCAATCGTACCTTTGACAACACTACTTTGACGGTTTATAACGAACAAATGCAAGATTTAGGGCAATATATTTATGATGCTCGAAATCAATTTATCAAAGATTTTGAAACCATTTTAACCCAGCGTTACCAAGAGATTTGCCAAAAAGACGAGCCTATTCAAATCACTTACAAAAGTCAATTGCACGAGCGATCTTTTCAAGATTTATTTGAAAAGCATCTACAAAAAGATATGGCATTGCAATACACCAGCGTTGGTACGCATAAAGACGATTTATTGTTTGATATCAAAAATTATCCGGTTAAAAAATTTGGCTCACAAGGACAGCAAAAATCATATCTCGTTGCCCTAAAATTTGCCAAATACGACTATTTAAAAGGCAGTCAAGGTTTAAATCCAATCTTGCTCTTAGACGATATTTTTGATAAATTGGACGAAAACCGTGTCAAGCATATTGTCAACATGGTTACTCAACAAGATTTAGGACAAATGTTTATCAGCGATACACATCCCGAAAGAACCGAAAACGTAGTCAAAGCTCACGCCAAGCAATATAAAATGATTAACTTAAACCAATTTAAATTTGCTTATGAAAGTCTTTAAAATAATTTTTGTTTTATCTTTTCTGTTAACCTCTTGTCAAAAAGAGAAAAATTCGGTTGAATTAAAACACTTGAACGGTTATTGGGAAATTGTTCAAGCCCAAAACCCTTATGGTAAAAATATCATTTACAGCATCAACACACAAGTTGATTATTTTGAAATTAAAGACAGTTTGGGTTTTCGAAAAAAACTAAAACCCGACCTAAACGGCAACTACAAAACCACAAAAGCCTTAGAAGAATTTAAAATCATCAACGAAAACGACAGTTTAAAACTTCAATACAAAACGCCTTACGACACTTGGAAAGAAACCATTTTAAGCCTTAATGACAGTTTGATGCTCATAAAAAATGAGAAAGACTTTCTCTACACTTACAAAAGATTTAAACCCATAAACATCACCGAGTAATTATTATGGACAACGAATACAACACCAAGAAACTAAGTGAACTCTTAAAAATATTCACTGATAAAAAAGGACTCAACAATGGTTTAAACCAAATTGAAGTTCAACGTGCTTGGAAAGACCAAATGGGACCAGCTATAGACAAATATACCACCAAAATCCATCTCGATAGAAACACCTTATTTGTCAGATTATCTTCCGCCGTTTTGCGTGAAGAGTTAAGCTATGGTAAATCTCAAATTATCAAAAATTTAAATGAAAGTTTAGGGCAACAATTGATTAAAAAAATAGTTTTAAGTTAGTCAGGTAAAAATCCTAATAGTAAAAAATATTAAATATTATCCTTACATTTGCTTAACATTAAATTGATATAAAACACAATTAGTATATGGCAATGATGAATAAAAATACTGTTTTAGGTTGGGCGACTTTAATCATGATAATTGTAGGTTTAGGTCTCATCGGTCTTGGTGCTTTCAAATATGAAGACGTTGCTGGTTGGGGTTTCGCAGCAGTTGGCATTGGTTTTTTTGCTATTGCCTGGGTGTTCGATGCCTTAAAAGGTAGAGTTTAGAAAATTTTGAGATTACCAATTTTATTCTGTTGAATGTTTTTTTTAAATCATCAGCACATTCGTGGCTCAAAAAAACAACATTAGTGTATTCGTGGCTCAAAAAACAACATTAGTGCATTCTTGGCATTAAAAAAAAAATCATTAGTGCATTCGTGGCATTTAAAAAAAATTCATTAGTGCATTCGTGGCTTCATAAAAACCAACATTAGTGCATTCGTGGCTCAAAAAAACAACATTAGTGCATTCGCGGCATTTAAAAAAAATTCATTAGTGCATTCGTGGCATTTAAAAAAAATTCATTAGTGCATTCGTGGCTCAAAAAAACAACATTAGTGCATTCGTGGCTCAAAAAAACAATATTAGTGCATTCGTGGCTTCATAAAAACCAACATTAGTGCATTCGTGGCATTTAAAAAAAATTCATTAGTGCATTCGTGGCTTCATAAAAACCAACATTAGTGCATTCGTGGCTTCATAAAAACCAACATTAGTGCATTCGTGGCATTTAAAAAAAATTCATTAGTGCATTCGTGGCTCAAAAAACCAACATTAGTGCATTCGTGGCTTCATAAAAAACAATTCTTGAATAAAAATAATAGTGCATTCGTAACAAAAAAAGCTATAAATTCACAAATAAAGTTGAAGGCTTGTGTTTAATAATCAATCTTAAAGCTGAGAATTATAATAAGCCTTGTTGCCCGTAACTTCTTGTCCTAACCAGTTGGGTTTAGGGAAGTTTTCATTCTCGTGTGGAAGTTCAATTTCTGCAATGACCAAGCCATTATGCTTAGCATGAAACTCATCAACTTCAAAAGTGTGATTATCAATAGCAATCTCATAACGGGTTTTGTGAATGATAGGCATTTCACAAAGTTGGAGCAAGTCTTGAGCATCTTTTACATCAATTTCTTTTTCCCATTCTAAGCGAGACAAACCGTTTTGAGAAGAAATGCCTTTTACGGTTATGAAGCCTTTGTTGTCTTTAACTCTAATTCTGACGGTTCGCTCAGGATCGCGATTTAAAAAACCTTGCCGAATGGTATAAGATTTATGAGCTTCTTTTTTAAAAGCATCAGATTTCACTAAAAACTTGCGTTCAATTTCCGTTTGCATATTTAGGACTTCAGAAAAAATTTCATCAAAAATAAAATCAGCACAAAGGTTAAAAATCCAAGTAGAATATAAAAACTGCCTTTGTAATATTTTTTGTGTAAAACCTTATCCTTTTTGTAACTAAAAAGCATCAAAACCACAAAAGCCACGACAAAAAACGCTGCAAAAATCCACTGTCCCGTTGAAAACATTTCTCAAAATATATATTTCAAAAGTAAGCTTTTCAAAGCTTGAAAATCGATAACATGTCGTAAATTTGATAAATAATTGATATAAAATGATTTACAATAAAAAATCAAAATCGTTTAGAAGATCTAATTATGAAAATTCTATATTTGTAATAGATAAATAATTGTTACAAATCAACTAAAATAAAATATATGATTCAAAAACCACTTCAAGCGGTAGCAAAATTTCATAAAGCATTTGGACTTGGTATAAAATTTAAACCTACGGCTTCATTAGGTCATCAAAAAAACAAGCTTCGATTTGATTTGATGAAAGAAGAAAATGAAGAATATCTTGAAGCTGCAGAAAAAGGCGACTTAGTTGAGGTGGCAGATGCTTTGGGAGATATGCTATACATTCTTTGTGGCACGATTATAGAACATGGGATGCAAGATAAAATTGAAGCCATTTTTGACGAAATACAAAAAAGCAACATGAGTAAGCTAGGCAAGAACGGTAAACCAATCTACAGAGAAGATGGTAAGGTCTTAAAAGGATCAAATTACTTTAAACCTAATTTTAAGGATATTTTAAAAAGTTGATAACATTAAAATATTTTGAGCTTTCTTTAGTTATGTATTACATCAAATCGGCGATATTTGTATTGCAAAATTTAACCTATGAAATTCAGCAGTCTTTTTATAACATTAGTTTTTATTTTTAACAGTTATATAATGTTTTCTCAAAGAAGAAACGATACTATTAAAGCTGAAAAATTAATAATAATTAAACAATATTCTCCAACCCTAAACGATGCTTTTAAAATAAAATCTAAACCCTCAGTATCAGATTCGATCTCAAAGAGTCAAAAAGATGTAAAATACAGTATTTTTTCGGTTCCTGTTGCTTCTACTTTCACACCCGTTAAAGGAACTGCTAGCTCTATAAAACCACAAGCTTTGCCTTATAATTATCAAAATTATGCCCGTTTAGGTGCAGGTAATTTCACCAACATCTTAGGTCAATTTTATGGCAGTTTGATGCTTAACCGCTATAAAAAATTAAACATAGAGTTTGAGCATTTTTCGTCTTCTGGTGGCATTGAAGATGTGCTCTTAGATGATGATTTTTTAGATACAAATTTAGATTTGAATTTAGAATCAGCTGAACGCTATTTTAGGTGGGATGCTGGTATTGGTGTTGATTATAAAAGATATAACTGGTACGGTATAGATGAACAAAATCTCAATGTTTCACCCAATAGCATACAACTATTTGATACAGATATTTCAGCTATTGATCCTTTGCAAACCTACTTGGGTTTAAAAGCTTATGGACAATTAGAGTTTGAAGATAGTTTTCTGAAAAATGTGAAATTAAATCTTCAAAATTTTTCAGACGATTACGATTCTTCAGAAAATCAAATTACTCTGACAAGCGATTTTCAATTCTATTTAACGAATAAAATTTTAGACCTCAACTTAGAATTAGATTACCTATCAGGAAGTTTTGACCAATCTTTTAATGATCCTCAGCAAGGAATTGATTATGGATTTTTTACGGCAGCTGTCCAACCTTCAATGCAGTTTGAGTTTGGTGATATCAACCTTGATTTAGGTCTAAAAGCCACAGTTTTAAACGACACAGAACTCAGTGACACTGAATTTTTTGTCTATCCTAAAATTAAAGCCTCTTACAAATTTACAGACGAACTTATGTTTTATGCTGGTGCTGACGGTGATTTAAGTCAGAATCCTTACAGAAGTATTGTCAACCAAAACCCATTTGTATCGCCAACTTTATCCTTACAACCTACAGATAATGCCTATACAGGTTTTGCTGGTTTAAATGGAAAAACAGGAAGCTTAAGCTATAACTTTAAAGTCTCTTATAAACAAGAAAACGACTATGCTTTTTTTATAGAAAACCTCGATGTGTATGGTTTTGCTCCATTCATGCCAACCAATAATTATGAATATTCTAATTCATTTGGATTAGCCTATGACGACTTGTCAACTCTTGGCATAAATGCAGAAGTCAACTACGCCGCATTTGATGACTTTAATGTTGGACTTTCAGCACATTATTTTAATTACTCAGTTGATAATTTACCTGAAGCAACTTATCTTCCAGAATTTAAAGTTGATGTCAATGCCAATTATCAAATAGGCGAGAAGTGGTATTTGCACTCTACACTGTTTTTTGTTGGTGAGCGTAAGAGTCTGCAATATGCAATTTTACCCTTTGATGGCATTGGCTTAGTTTCTGAAACCGTTGATAGTTTTGTGGATTTAAATTTTGGTGTTGAATACCAATTTTCAGAACGTCTCGGATTTTTTGTTTCTGGACAAAACTTACTTGATGACAATTATGAGCAGTGGCGAAATTTCAAAGTGCAAGGTCTGCAAGTTCTTGGCGGTTTATCCTATCAATTTGATTGGTAAATTTCTTAACGTTTTAGAAACATTAAATACATTCTGTCAACTTAGATTTGCGATGTCATTCAATAATCATGGGGAAGAATTATAAAACAAGACCAAATTTTCGGCTTTTTGATATTTTTATAGAAGAAAAAACTTTTATTATTATTGTTATTGTTGGTTTTATTTTAGCTGGTGCTTCTACATCTTACAACTGGCAAATTGCGATGTGGATAGGTTTCATGTTTGCTGCTTACGCTGCCGTAGCCAACGATAGTATTCAAACCATTGGGACGTTTATAGAAAGTAATTCAGACAAGAAATGGTGGTATCTTTGGTTGTTTATCGGGATCATATTTTTAGCTACAGTTTGTTTTAGTTTTTTTTATTATGATGGCGATGTAAGTTATCAACGCCTACAAGTTACAAATGAAGACGGTGGACTTATGTTTCCGCATCCTAAAGAGTTTTCGTTTTTTCAAATTATAGCACCATTAGTTCTTCTGATTTTGACAAGGTTGAGAATGCCCGTTTCAACTACATTTTTATTGTTGAGTGTGTTTAGTGCTTCATCTTCAGGCATAACTTCAATAGTTTATAAAAGTTGGACTGGCTATATTTTAGCCTTTATTTTATCTTTTTTAATTTGGAATTTAGCTTATGACTTTATCAGAAAGCGTTTTAAATCTAGGCAATATAACAAAGCTTGGACATATGTGCAATGGGCTGTAAGTGGGTCGTTATGGTCGGTTTGGATTATGCAAGATGGTGCAAATATTGCAGTGTTTTTACCTAGACAGCTAGAGTTTTATCAATTTATAATCTTTTCTGCAACCATTTTTATAGGACTTGGGTTGCTGTTTTATTTTAGGGGTGATAAAATTCAACAAATAGTGAGTGAAAAAGCTAGAATATCAGACGTAAGAGCGGCTACCTTGGTTGATTTTTCTTATGTTATTTTATTAATTTATAAGCTATTTATCTCAAATATTCCAATGAGTACGACTTGGATATTTTTAGGTATTATCGGTGGGCGAGAAATTGCTATAAGTTTTGCTAGAAAGAAAAAAGGCAATAAACATAAGAAGAAAGCTTTCAATCTTGTGCTAAAAGATTTTGGTTCTGCTATGGCTGGGCTATTAATATCGGTTGCCCTTGCTGCAGGTGTTAATTCAAGTATAAGAGACGATATCTCTAATCTATTTGAAGGTTTGTTTTGATTGAATTTGCTTAGTTATATTTTTTTTTATTACTACAATATTTTTTTATACATCATTAATCAACTTTTTCTTTGGGATGTGATTTGTTGTTTTGCCATAGCTCTAAGAGATCCAAATAATCAATTTCAAAAGCAGGCTCGTGTTTTTCTAAAACACCATCTTTAAAAGAGCGTTGCAAAATATCTTCGATAAGGTAGTCTTCTTTCACCTCATAAGGATTGTATTCTTCTTTAAGTGAAATATTAAACAAACTTGCCGTGGTATTGTACCAAAACGCACGCCATCCACTTTTTAGTTCTTTAACCAAATCAAAAGTAGTAATGCCCGTTTGTCTGTGCATGAGTTTAACCAATATTTGTCCTTCAGTTTTGGTAAGCTTTTTTAACTGATTGGTAAACTTGCCTTCAATATACTTTTGAATACGTTTAGTATAGCGTCTTTTTTTTCGTTTAGAGTCTAATGTTTCTAATCTAGCATTGAGTTTTTCAAGTCTATCAGCAGCCAAAACAGCATAAGGCCAAACCTTTCTAGTCTTTCTTCTCAAAATCAGATAATTTCGCATTTCAGATTTGGAGTCAAACTTTAAAGGTTGAAACACTATAACTTCGTCTAAAGTGATTTCATTAACCACTAAAGAGTCGCGTTCAATAATAATCATTTTTTTAGGGGCAGAAGTTGGTGAGTAATCCTCTACCTGTGCATTTATAACTTGATAAACACCACACCAAATCAAAACGATAAATAATTTAATTTTCATAGTTAATGTTGACCAAAAATTATTCCAAAAATAGATTATTATAAGAAGTCAGTATTTTAAAATTGATTAATTTCGCTCAAAATTTTACACTTTATGAATAAAAAATCACTTGAATTTTTAGAACAATACTTAAACAACGCATCTCCAACTGGTTATGAGTCTGAAGGACAAAAACTTTGGATGGAGTATTTAAAACCTTATGTCGATGAGTTTATCACAGATATTTATGGCACAGCTGTTGGTGTAATCAATCCAGAAGCCAAATACAAAGTTGTTATAGAAGGTCATGCTGACGAAATTTCTTGGTATGTCAACTATATAACCGATGAAGGTTTGATTTACGTCATCAGAAATGGCGGTAGCGACCATCAAATAGCGACTTCAAAACGTGTTAATATCCATACAAAAAACGGTATAGTTAAAGGTGTTTTTGGTTGGCCTGCAATTCACACCCGAGATAAATCTAACGAAAAAGCACCACAACTTGATAACATTTGTATTGATGTAGGCTGTTCTAATAAGGAAGAAGTAGAAAAACTTGGCGTTCATGTAGGTTGTGTGATTACTTATCCCGATGAATTTTTTGTACTTAACAAAGATAAATTTGTGTGTAGAGGTTTAGATAACCGCATGGGCGGATTTATGATAGCTGAAGTAGCTAAAAAACTAAAAGAAAACAAAATTGAACTTCCTTTTGGTCTTTATATCACCAATTCGGTTCAAGAAGAAATAGGTTTACGCGGTGCTGAAATGATTACTCAAAACATCAAACCCAACGTGGCTATTGTTACCGATGTGTGTCATGACACCACAACCCCTATGATTGATAAAAAGAAAGAAGGATTAACCAAGATAGGTGATGGTCCAGTGATCAGTTATGCTCCGGCAGTTCAAAATAACTTAAGAGAATTGTTGATTGAAACGGCTGAAAAAAATAACATTCCATTTCAACGCATGGCAGCAAGCCGAATGACTGGTACAGATACCGATGCCTTTGCTTACAGTAATGGCGGTGTAGCTTCAGCTTTAATTTCTTTACCTTTAAGATACATGCATACTACGGTAGAAATGGTACATCAAAAAGATGTAGAAGCCGTGATTGAACTCATTTACCATTCTTTACTTAACATTAAAGAAGGTGATGATTTTAGTTATTTTAAAAATTAAACAAACCTCCCCTGTCATTCCGAGGCAAACGCAGTGACGAGGAATCTCCCAGTGAACCGAACCTCCCTTGTCATTCTGAACGAAGCCTGCGGAGTGAAGAATCTTTTGGTGAAACGAAAACCAATCTTGTCATTCTGAACGGAGCCTGCGAAGTGAAGAATCTTTTGGTGAAATGAAAACCAATACGTGAAAGAGAGATTCCTCCTGCCGTCGGAATGACATTCCCCTGTCATTCTGAACGGAGCCTGCGGAGTGAAGAATCTTTTAGTGAAACGAAAACCAATACGTGAAAGAGAGATTCCTCCTGCCGTCGGAATGACAACCTGCCGTCGGAATGACATTCCCTTGTCATTCTGATACCGAAGTCTCGGTAGAGGAATCTCTCAGTGAAACAAACTTAAGAATTAGTTTGCAGGCTGATGTTGAATATCAATGATCAATTCTTTAGCTTCTTTATCAAAATCCATTTTGATATGATCGCCTTCAGAAATATCTGAATTGACAATTTTTTCAGCTAAAGCATCTTCAATATATTTCTGAATAGCTCTATTTAAAGGTCTTGCACCATATTGTTTATCAAAACCTTTTTCGGCGATATATTTTTTAGCATCATCAGTCAAATCAAATTCATAGCCCATTTCATCAATACGCTTAAAGAGTTTATCAAGTTCAATATCAATAATTTTAAAGATATCTTCTTGCTCAAGGGCATTAAATATCACCACATCGTCAATTCTGTTGAGAAATTCTGGAGCAAATGCTTTTTTGAGTGCACCTTCAATGACTTTTCTAGTATTAGAATCTTCTTGCTCTTTTCTCGCTTTAGTGCCAAAACCAACACCTTGACCAAAATCTTTGAGTTTTCTCGCCCCAACATTTGAAGTCATGATGATAATGGTGTTTCTAAAATCAATTTTTCGACCTAAGCTATCGGTAAGATAGCCATCATCAAGAACTTGCAATAGCATATTGAATACATCAGGATGGGCTTTTTCAACTTCATCGAGAAGCACAACCGCATAAGGTTTGCGTCTCACTTTTTCGGTCAATTGTCCACCTTCTTCGTAACCAATGTAACCAGGAGGAGCACCGATGAGTCTAGAGACCGCAAATTTTTCCATATACTCGCTCATATCGAGACGGATAAGTGCACCTTCATTATCAAATAATTCTCTGGCAAGCACTTTTGCCAATTGGGTTTTGCCAACGCCAGTTTGTCCAAGAAAGATAAACGAGCCAATAGGTTTGTTAGGGTCTTTCAGTCCAGCTCTGTTACGCTGAATAGCTTTTGTAACTTTAGCCACCGCTTCATCTTGACCGATAACTTTACTCTTGATAACTTTTGGAAGTTGAGCTAACTTATTGCTTTCTGTTTTAGCAATTCGATTGACAGGAATACCAGTAATCATAGAAATAACATCTGCAATATGGTCTGCAGTAACGGTTTCTCGATTTTCTTTAGAATGTTTGTCCCATTCCTCTTGGGCAAGTTCTAATTCTTGTTCAACAGCTTTTTCATCGTCTCTTAATTTTGCAGCTTCTTCATATTTTTGTTTTTTGACTACAGAGTTTTTATGATTTCTGATATCTTCAAGCTGTTGTTCTAAATTGAGGATTTTTTGGGGAACTTTAATATTAGTAATATGAATTCTAGACCCAGCTTCATCTAAAGCATCAATAGCTTTGTCAGGCAAAAATCGCTCTGTCATATAGCGAGATGTCAATGTGACACAAGCTTCTATAGCTTCGTCAGTATATTTCACATTGTGGTGATCTTCATATTTACCTTTAATATTATTTAATATTTCAATGGTTTCTTCTCTATTAGTTGGTTCAACAATAATTTTTTGGAACCGTCTTTCAAGAGCACCGTCTTTTTCAATATTTTGACGATATTCATCTAAAGTTGTAGCACCGATACATTGTATATCACCTCTTGCCAAAGCGGGTTTAAACATATTGCTGGCATCTAAACTTCCTGTAGCACCACCAGCACCGACTATGGTATGAATTTCGTCTATAAACAAAATGATATCGTCATTTTTTTCGAGTTCGTTCATCACAGCTTTCATCCGTTCTTCAAACTGACCTCGGTATTTGGTACCTGCAACCAAACTTGCTAAATCAAGAGTAACCAAACGTTTGTCATATAAAATACGAGAAACTTTACGCTGAATAATTCTCAAGGCTAAACCTTCGGCAATGGCACTTTTGCCAACACCAGGTTCGCCTATAAGCAAAGGGTTGTTTTTCTTTCTACGACTTAAAATTTGAGAAACGCGTTCAATTTCTTTTTGTCTTCCTACAACGGGGTCAAGTTTACCTTCTTCTGCCAAGACTGTAAGATCGCGACCAAAGTTGTCTAAAACAGGAGTTTTAGATTTCTTGGAAGTGGTGCTTTTTGAAGTTTTGCTACTTTCAAAAGGATTTTTTCGCTTATCATCATCAGATTCGTCTGAAATTGAGCTTGCTTGTGGAGATTCAATAAAATCGTCTTCCATACCTTTTAAAGCTTTAAACTTTTCTTTGACCACATCATAATCTATTTTCAACTTGTTGAGCAACTTTGTCGTTGGGTCATTGTCATTTCTCAAAATACACAACAATAAATGAGCCGTATTGATTGAAGAACTTTGGAACAATTTGGCTTCTAAAAAAGTAGTTTTTAAAGCCCGTTCAGCTTGTCTTGTTAAGTGCAAATTCTTTTTTTCATTAGAAACATGAACAGGATTAGGCTCAGTAGGATTTAAAATTTCTACTTTACGCCTTAAGTGGTCTAAATCAATAGCTAATGTGTTTAAAATATCTATAGCCATACCATCGCCTTCTCTTAAAAGACCTAATAGCAAGTGTTCTGTTCCTATAAAACTATGCCCAAGTCTAAGAGCTTCTTCTTTGCTAAAAGCAATTACATCTTTTACCTTTGGTGAAAAATTATCATCCATATGTTTATTTTCTTTTTTTTCTTAAAATTAATAGCATAAATTACGCCATACATGACAGCAAGTAACAATTTTTTTACTTAAATCGCTCATAAAATATTATTAAGTTATCAACGAATATATAATAATTCTTTGTTAATAAAAAATTTGTAAAAGCTTCAAATAAAGAAATTACTTTTTAAAAATTAATTAAATTAGCAGATTGATAATAAATAATCCAAATTAAAAAAAATGTCAGATAAAGAACAACTTATTCCTATCAATATTGAGGATGAGATGAAAACAGCCTACATTGATTATTCGATGTCGGTTATTGTTTCAAGAGCACTACCAGATGTAAGAGATGGTTTAAAACCTGTTCACAGAAGAGTGCTTTTTGGTATGCACGAACTCGGTATAACTTCTAATAAACCTTACAAAAAGTCAGCACGTATTGTCGGTGAAGTTTTAGGTAAATATCACCCACACGGCGATACTTCTGTTTACGATACAATGGTCAGGATGGCTCAAGAATGGAGTATGCGTTATCAGCTCATCGATGGCCAAGGAAATTTTGGTTCTGTTGACGGAGATAGTCCTGCTGCAATGCGTTACACAGAAGCGAGAATGCAGAAATTTAGTGAGGAAATGCTCTCTGATATCGACAAAGATACCGTTGACCACCAACTCAATTTTGACGATACTATCAAAGAACCCACAGTTTTACCAACCCGTATTCCTAATCTTCTTGTCAATGGTGCTAGCGGTATAGCGGTTGGGATGGCTACCAATATGGCTCCCCACAACCTTTCTGAAGTGGTCGATGGAACAATTGCTTATATAGACAATAGAGATATAGAAATTGATGAGCTTATGCAGCACATCAAAGCCCCAGATTTTCCAACTGGAGGAACTATTTATGGCTATGCTGGCGTTAGAGAAGCCTATAAAACAGGTAGAGGTAGAATAGTTATGCGTGCCAAAACCCATTTTGAAGAAGTCAATGGCAAAGAATGTATCATAGCTGACGAAATTCCTTACCAAGTCAATAAAGCGGATATGATCAAAAAAACCGCTGATTTGGTCAATGATAAAAAACTGGATGGCATTTCTTTAATAAGAGATGAATCAGATAGAAACGGTATGCGAATTGTTTACTTTTTAAAACGCGATGCTGTTCCTAATGTGGTTTTAAACACCTTGTTCAAACACACCGCTCTTCAATCGAGTTTTAGCATCAACAATATTGCATTAGTCAAAGGCAGACCACAAATGCTGAACCTTAAAGATTTGATCAGCAATTTTGTTGAACACCGCCACGACGTGGTTGTGCGAAGAACTAAATTTGAACTTAAAAAAGCTGAAGATCGGGCTCACATTCTTGAAGGTCTTATTATTGCATCAGACAATATTGACGAAGTCATTGCTTTGATTCGCGCTTCTTCAAATGCTGATGAAGCCAGAGCTAAACTTATAGAACGCTTTGAATTGACAGAAGTTCAAGCCAAAGCTATTGTTGAAATGCGATTGAGACAACTCACTGGTTTGGAGCAAGACAAATTAAGAGATGAATATGACGAACTCCTAAAAACCATTGAAGACCTTAAAGATATTTTAGTTAGTGAAGACCGAAGAATGAACATCATCAAAGAAGAATTGGAAGAGATTAAGAAAAAATTCGGCGATGAAAGACGTTCAAACATTGATTATGCAGGTGGTGATGTCAGTATGGAAGATATGATACCTGATGAGCAAGTCGTCATTACTATTTCTCATGCTGGCTATATCAAAAGAACACCACTGTCAGAATACAAAACACAAAGTAGAGGAGGTGTTGGCCAAAAAGCTTCAACAACAAGAGATGAAGACTTCTTAGAATACATTTTTGTCGGCACTAACCATCAATATATGCTGTTTTTTACTAAAAATGGAAAATGCCACTGGATGCGTGTTTTTGAAATTCCAGAAGGTAGCAAGACTTCTAAAGGAAGAGCGATTCAAAACCTGATGAATATCGAACCTGATGATAGAATTCAAGCATTTATCTGTACTCAAGATTTAAAAGATGAAGACTACGTCAATAGTCATTATGTCTTGATGGCAACCAAAAAAGGGCAAGTGAAAAAAACCTCTTTAGAACAATATTCTAGACCTCGTACAAATGGTATTAATGCCATTACTATAAGAGAAGGTGACGAATTGCTATCAGCAAGCTTAACAACAGGTGATAGCCAAGTGATGCTAGCTCTAAAAAGCGGAAAAGCAGTGCGTTTTGAAGAAGGAAAAACCAGACCTATGGGCAGAACAGCCTCTGGTGTTAGAGGAATAACGCTTGCTGACGATAACGACGAAGTAGTTGGTATGATAATTGTAAATAACCCAAAAGAAGAAACCGTGTTAGTGGTTTCAGAAAACGGTTATGGTAAGCGAACCTTTATAGATGATCCAGAAACTGGTGACCAAATTTACAGATTGACCAACCGTGGTGGAAAAGGCGTGAAAACCATATCTATTACTGAAAAAACTGGACATTTAGTCTCGTTAAAATCTGTAACTGACCAAGACGATTTGATGATTATCAAAAAATCAGGTGTTGCCATAAGAATGTCGATGAGCCAATTGAGAACTATGGGAAGAGCTACACAAGGGGTAAAACTCATCAATATTAAAGATGGAGATGCCATTGCTGCTGTTGCCAAAATTATGGTTGATGATGAAGATAAAGTTGAAAATGTTGATGATATCAAAACCCAAGACGATAAAACCCAAGACGATACAAATAACGAAGAAACAAATTCAGACGCATAATTTAAATAAAAGAAAACAAAACCCAAAATTTTAAATGATGAAAACAACAATTTTTTCACTATTATTAATGTGCTTTGTCATAACAACTTATGCACAAAAAAAAGAAATCAGAAAAGCTGAAGATGCTGTAGAAGACAAAGCATTTGACGAAGCTAAATCTTTGCTAAAACAAGTAGAAAACACTTATAAAGAAGAAAATGAAAAATGGCAATCAACCTATTTGCTCACTAAAGGTAAAGCCTATCTCGCCAATGGTATAGGATCTCCTTTTGAAGACCTGAAAATAGCAGCTGAAGCTTTTCAACAAGCCATTGAGTTGGGAAAAGATGTTGAAGAAGCCCAAAAAGGATTAGATGACGTTAGAGCAGCCTTGGTCAACAGTGCTGTAGAAGACCAAGAAAAACAAAAAGACCTTATAGCTGCCGATAAGCTTTACAAAGCTTATGAATTAGGAAAACAAGACACATTATATCTTTACTACGCCGCATCTAGTGCAGTGAATGGTAGAGATTATGACAGAGCCTTAAAATATTATAAACAACTTTTAGACCTCAACTTTGATGGTTCTCAAGTCCTTTACCAAGCAACGAATGTTGAGACAGGAGTGGTTGAAACTTTTGGCAATAAAACTCTTAGAGATGCATCTGTGAAGTCTGGCTCTCACAAAGATCCAAAAGATATTAATTCACCTTCAAAAACAGGCGAAATTGCTAAAAATATATCATTGATTTATATTGAACAAAACAAGCCCGAAAAAGCAATTGAAGCCATGAAACGCGCAAAACAAGAAAATCCAGACGATGTTGCTTTAATGCAAGCAGAAGCTGATTTGTATTACAATTTGGGCAATATCAAAAAGTATAACGAAATCATGTCTTCAATTGCAGAAAAAAATCCTAACGACCCAATTGTGTTTTATAATCTTGGAGTCAGTGCTGAAAAATTAGAAGATTTTGATAAAGCCAAAAAAATGTATCAAAAAGCCATTGAATTAGACCCTGAAATGGCCAATGCCTATAACAATATTGCCAGTATTATCTTGGCAAAAGATAGAGAAATCACTGAAGAAATGAATAAGTTAGGTATGTCGCCTGCTGAAACCAAAAAATACGATGAGCTAAAAGCAGAAAAAATCAAAGTCCTTAAAACAGCTGTTCCTTATCTAAAGAAAACCATTGAGTTAGACTCAACAAACATCAATGCTATGAAATACTTGAAGAGTATTTACTATCAAACTCAAGAAAATGATAAAGCTGAAGAAATTGATAAGTTGATTAAAGAAGCAGAAAGTAAACAAGAATAGTTTAAATATTATTCAGTATAAAAAAAAGCGGTTGAAACATTTCAACCGCTTTTTTTTTGATGCTACCCCAAATTAATGCGTAGTCATTTTTTCTTTCTTCTTCTGAAGTTGACGCTTAAGTTCATCTATACTTTTACTGATTGCAGCTTCAAAGTTTTTTTCATTTGAAGAGGTAAAAATATTTTGCCCAGGTGCACTGATTTCTATTTCACATATCATTCCACTTTCAGGACTAGAAGTGTTTTCTTTTTTGAAATAGACTTCAGCTCTAACAATCCAACTGTATCTGTCCTTTAATTTGTTTAGGCGTTTTGAGGTAAATTCTTCAAGACGTTCACTTGCTGATACATGTACATAATTAAAATTAATATCCATAACTTTTGTGTTTAAGTTTTTACTAAGATAACAATAAATCACAAAGTTATTAAATCCTTTTCAACCTTAACTGATTTTTATCATAGTTCAAAACTTTTGGCTAAGCTTGTTAGACAATTTTCATACAACAAAAGGCTGTATATATTCTAGAAATGGTATCGATTAGTTTTAAATTTAAAAATTATACAAGCTTTTTTTTGTAAAACATTTAAAAATTCCCTTACTTTAACGTCAAAACCAAAATAATGATTAAACAGCAACGTATTGTCATCGAAAATGTAATTCCACAACTCAACTGTGGTCATTTTTTTATAAAACGTGTTGTTAACGAAATTGTCAACATTTCAGCAGATATTTTAGGAGATGGACACGATGTTATTCAAGCTGAAGTTGAAGTAAAACATCAAGACAATAAACACAACTTTTCTGTAAGATTGCATCCTGAAGTCAATGATGTGTTTAAGGGCTTTTTCCACGTGGTGCATCAAGGTTTCTATACCTATAAACTCAGAGCTTGGGTTGATCACGCTTTAAATTGGCACCACGGGATTTCTGCAAAAATTGCCGCTGAAACCCACGTCAAAAGTGAACTTCTCGAAGGTGTTCAATATTTGGAAGTTTTGAAAGATAAAATCAGAAATGAAGATGATTTGAATTTTGTCAAACATTTAATTGACTTATTTCAAGACAAAAACCAATATCAAGAAGCCTGCAATAACGCAATATCAGAAAGGCTAAAACAACTCTTTATTGATTATCCTACAAAAAAGTTTGCTACAGAAACACAAGATTTTCAAATCTATGTGGATAGAGAAAAAGCAAGATTCAGCACTTGGTATGAGTTTTTTCCACGTTCATCTTCACAAAATAAAGCTCAACACGGAACATTTAAAGATTGTGAACGCTTGTTAGAGCGGGTTTCAAAAATGGGTTTTGATACTTTGTATTTTCCACCAATACATCCTATTGGAGAAAAAAACAGAAAAGGAAAAAACAACACCACTCAAGCGGAGCCTGACGATTCTGGCGTGCCTTGGGCAATTGGCTCAAAACTTGGTGGTCACAAAAGCATTCATCCTGATTTGGGTAGCCTTGACGATTTCAAAACACTTATTCATAAAGCAAAAGAACTCGGTATTGAAGTGGCAATAGATCTGGCATTTCAAACAGCTCCAGACCATCCTTACCTTACTGAACATCCCGAATGGTTCAAGTTTAGACCTGATGGAAGCATTCAATATGCTGAAAATCCACCTAAAAAATATCAAGATATAGTCAATTTTAATTTTGAATGTCAGGCTGTTGATGAACTGTGGAATGAACTATTAAGCATTGGCTTATATTGGGCTGAGCAAGGCATTAAAGTATTTAGAGTGGACAATCCACACACCAAACCCTATAGATTTTGGAATTGGTTCATAGACAATATCAAAAAAGAATATCCAGATACTTTGTTTTTGTCTGAAGCGTTTTCAAGACCTAAAGTAATGCAACAGTTGGCAAAACAAGGCTTTAGTCAATCTTATACTTATTTTACCTGGCGCGTGGATAAAGGCGAATTAATTGAATACATAAACGAGCTGACCAAATCAGAAATGAAAGAGTATTTTAGACCTAATTTTTGGGTCAATACACCAGATATCAATCCTTATCATTTACAAGGGGCTAATGAAACTATGCACATCATCCGCTACGTGCTTGCAGCAACTTTATCCAGTAGCACAGGAGTTTACGGACCTGTTTTTGAACAAATGCACAACGAAGCGGTGATTGGCAAAGAAGAATATCTCAATTCTGAAAAATATGAAATCAAACATTGGGATTGGTTTGTTGAAAATAAAATCACCCATTTGATTTCTAAAATCAACCACATCCGAAAAACCCAATTGAGTTTACAACAAACCAATGATATAGAATTTTGTAGCATTGAAAATGAAAAACTTCTCGGCTACTTGAAATGGAATCAAGAAAAAAATAATTTTGTTTTGGTGGTTGTTAATCTCGATTCGTATTACACTCAAAAAGGGATGT
This sequence comes from Psychroflexus sp. MBR-150, assembly GCF_053628795.1. NCBI lineage: Bacteria > Pseudomonadati > Bacteroidota > Flavobacteriia > Flavobacteriales > Flavobacteriaceae > Psychroflexus > Psychroflexus sp. MBR-150. The sequence goes on along the minus strand of NZ_JBRJHB010000014.1, from coordinate 34,876 downwards.
TAAGATTACCTTATGAAGCTTTAAAACTCAATGCTGGTCAACATTTTAAATTAACCGACCTCATTACTGATGATTATTACGATTGGTATGACGAGTGGAATTATGTCGAACTTAACCCTTCATTACCATTTCACATTTTTAAATTAGAAATAGCTTAATGTCAGAAAAAAAAGACCATATCAATAATATATTTAAATATGATTCCCAGTGGGATGATCTATTCAACAACAAGAGATTTATCAATGAATTTTGCAGTGATGTTTTAGAAGATTATATCCAATTGCAACGCTGGTATGGTGGTAAAGCCAGTGCATTAAAATATATAGGTATTGAAGATTTTTTTAAAATTGAAGACGAAAACGATTTATTTTATGGTGTAGTTTTAGAAGTTAATTTTAAAGAAGCATTTGTTCAAGAATATTTTATGCCCATTGGTTTGGTCAAAGAAAAAGATTATGTTGACCACAACATCATTGCAAGAATAGATTTGAATGGCGAACGTGGTTATCTCGTTGATGCTACACTTTTAGAATCCTTTAGAGCTCAAATTTTTAATAAAATAGTCGAAGGCGATAAGCATAAATACAATCAAGTTGAATATCGACGCGGTCGAAAATGCAAAGATAACGCATATAAAAGTTCAAAGTTTTTAAACGCAGAACAGAGCAATACCTCAATTGTTTTTAATGACAAATACATTTTAAAGTTTTTTAGACGAGTTTACACCGACCAAAACCCAGATTATGAAATCAGTAAATACCTGACTAACAAAGGTTATTTTACAAATACACCAGGCTATTCAGGAAGTATTACACTGAGATTTAACGATAAAAATATTATGACCTTAGCTTTGATGCAAGAGTTGATCCCTAATCAAGGTGATGCTTGGGAATATTTTGTCAACAATATTGAAAAAGCCTATAAAAAACTCGCTGAAAATAATTACAATATCAAATCGCTAAAAATCCTTAAAAAATACAAACAAATAAGCTTAAATGATATCGATCCAAAACTGCTTCAGTGGTTTGATAAAGAGATATTTGAAGATGTTGAAAAATTAGCTCTCAGAACTGCCGAAATGCATATCTCACTAGGCATGGAACGCATCAATGCCAGTTTTACACCAACGCCATACACTTATGATTACACCGTTTGGCTCAAAAACCGATTGATGTATATGTTAGACAACCGTATCAATCTTTTAGAAAACAATATACACAAACTCGATGGTATGATGCTTGAAATGGCAAACGACCTTTTGGACAACAAAAAAGAAGTGAAAAAACGCTTTTTAGATTTTGACGAAAGTAAACTCAAAAGCGAACGCATCCGTGTACACGGAGATTATCATCTCGGGCAAGTGCTTGTTCAAAACCGCGATTTCTATATCATTGATTTTGAAGGCGAACCCGAAAGTACCATTCGAGACCGAAAAGTTAAACAACCACCGCTTAAAGACGTTGCAGGTATGTTTAGGTCGTTTAATTATGCCATTTATGCCACTATATTTAATAACCTCAACCAATACAATCATTCCAGAGAAGAATTATTTCACAGTGCAGAAGTAATCTATACTAATATGGTAGGTGTGTTCTTAAACACTTATATTCAAAAAGTTCAAAACAACAATTTGAATATAGGTTATCTCAAAGAAATTGAATTTTTATTAGAATATTGTTTGCTTGAAAAAGCCATATATGAATTAGGTTATGAACTTAATGCCAGACCGCGTTGGTCTATTATTCCGCTTAAAGGAATTGTAAACATTTTAAAACACAACAAAAATGAATAAAGTCAAAGTACACAGCTTATTTTCAGATTTTGATATTGAGCTTTTCAAATCCGGTAAACACTATAGGCTTTATGAAAAATTAGGCTCTCACTTGATGACTGTTGATGGAGTAGAAGGGACTTATTTTGCTGTTTGGGCTCCATCAGCCAAAAAAGTATCTGTTATAGGCAATTTCAACTATTGGATTGAAGGCGAACATCAATTGAATGTCAGATGGGACGAAAGTGGCATTTGGGAAGGTTTTATACCTGGCGTAAAACAAGGCGATATCTACAAATACAAAATTCTTTCTCATAACAACGACATCAAAACTGAAAAAGCAGATCCCTTTGCTAAACGTTGTGAACATCCACCAAAAACTGCTTCTGTGGTTTGGAAATTAGACAAAAAATGGAAAGACGGTACTTGGATGCAAAACAGAAAATCTAAAAACTCAATTAAATCTCCATTTTCTGTATATGAAGTCCACTTGGGATCTTGGAAAAAAATAGTTGAAGAAGACAGGAGTTTAAGCTTTTTAGAATTGGCAGAAGATTTGGTAAAACATGTCAAATCACTCAATTTTACTCATGTAGAATTTATGCCCATTATGGAATATCCATACGACCCGAGTTGGGGTTATCAAATTACGGGCTATTTTGCACCAACCTCAAGGTTTGGTTATCCAGAAGAATTTATGAGTTTGGTAGAAAAATTTCATCAAAATGATATTGGAGTCATTTTAGATTGGGTACCATCACATTTTCCCGAAGATGCTCACGGTTTAGGCTTTTTTGACGGTACGCACTTATATGAACATCCACACAGAAACAAAGGTTATCATCCTGATTGGAAGTCATTGATTTTTAATTACGGTCGAAATGAAGTCAAGGCTTTTTTGATCAGCAATGCTTTGTTTTGGTTAGACAAATACCACGTTGATGGCTTAAGAGTTGATGCCGTAGCTTCAATGCTTTATCTTGATTATTCCAGAGAAGAAGGCGAGTGGGAACCAAATATTTATGGTGGAAACGAATATCTTGAAGCCGTCTCATTCATCAAAGAATTTAACGAAGAAGTTTATAAAAATTATCCAGATGTTCAGACCATTGCCGAAGAATCAACGAGTTATCCAAAAGTTTCAAAACCTACATTTTTAGGCGGTCTTGGCTTTGGGATGAAATGGATGATGGGTTGGATGAACGATACTTTAGAGTATTTCTCTAAAGAACCTATTTACAGAAAACATCATCACAACGAATTGACTTTTAGCTTGAATTACGCTTTTACTGAAAATTTTATGTTGCCCTTATCTCACGATGAAGTTGTTTATGGCAAGCGGTCTTTAGTTAATAAAATGCCAGGCGATCAGTGGCAAAAATTTGCCAATTTAAGATTGCTATTTGGCTATATGTTTACGCATCCTGGTACAAATTTAATTTTTCAAGGTGCCGAATTTGGACAATACGACGAATGGAATTTTCAAAAAAGCTTGGATTGGCATTTATTAGAAAACAATCTTAATCAAGGTATTTTAGAATTAGTCAAAAAACTCAATTCAGTTTATCAATCAGAATCAGCCCTGTATGACCAACAATTTATACCCGAAGGTTTTCAATGGATTGACTATAATGACGCAGAAAATTCAGTTTTATCCTTCATCAGAAAAGACAAAGATGAACACAAATTAATCGTGGTTTGCAACTTTACACCTGTACCACGTGAGAACTATCGTATTGGTATTGAGGGTGTTAAATCGATTAAGCTCCTACTTAACTCTGATGATAAAATCTACGGCGGAACAGGCTATTACAAAAATTCAAATCCAAAAGTTGAAACCGTAGAACATCACGCCAAAAATACATCGGTAAATCTCGACTTACCTCCTTTAGGATTTTTAATTTTTAAAGCGGTTTAAACAAACCAAATCTTATATTTGCGTTGTGAAAAATCAATCACTTAAACTATGATAACAAACACCGAGTTGCATTTGTTAGGAAATCAATTTCCTGATGAAATCGTTTCTTTTGATCAAAATGTTGATAAATTATATTTTAAAACCAAAAACAATATTGTTTTAGAACTTAGCGTATTAAGAGACAGTGTTTTAAGATTTAGATATGGAACAAGAGGACAGTTAGAAGAGGATTTTTCTTATGCTATTTCTGATAAAATCATCAAAGGATATAACAAACTTGAAGTTTCTGAAGATGTTGAAAACTATATCGTTACCACATCAAAGTTGGTCTGTAAAATAGAAAAGAAAAGTCTTCAAAAGAAAATATATGATATTAATGGTCAGCTTATCAATGAAGATGAGTTGGGATTTCATTATGAAGAGTTTTACGAAAAAGGCGGCAACGTTGTGAAAATGAGTAAAATAACTCAAGAAAAAGAAGCCTTTTACGGCATGGGTGACAAACCTATGCATTCTAATTTAAGAGGTAAACGCATTCAAAACTGGCCAACAGACGAATACGCCTTTACCAAAGATAAAGATCCAATATACAAGGCTGTTCCATTTTATATAGGTATGCATCATCAACAAGCATACGGGATTTTTTTTGACAACTCATTTAAAACATTTTTTGACTTTTGTCAAGAACGGCACAACATCACGAGTTTTTGGGCTCAAGGTGGTGAGATGAATTACTATTTTATTTATGGCCCAAAAATGGAAAACGTAGTCAGCAATTATACAAATTTAACAGGTCATGCTGAACTACCACCATTATGGGCGTTGGGCTATCATCAATCTAAATGGAGTTACTATCCTGAAAGTCGATTTAGAGAAATTGCTCAAAAGTTTAGAGAACTTAAAATTCCTTGTGACGGTATTTATCTCGACATTGATTATATGGATGGTTTTAGGTGTTTTACTTGGAACAAAGAATACTTTCCAGATCCGAGAAAAATGGTCAAAGAATTGGCTGATGATGGTTTTAAAACCATTGTAATAATTGATCCAGGAATAAAAATTGATGATGAATACGACATTTATAAACAAGGTATTGAAAAAGATTATTTCTGCAAACGTGCTGACGGACCACATATGATTGGTAAAGTTTGGCCTGGTGAATGTTGTTTTCCTGATTTCACAAAACCAGAAGTGAGAGAATGGTGGGCAGATTTATATAAAGAATTGATTTCAGAAGTTGGTGTCAAAGGCGTTTGGAATGATATGAACGAACCTGCGGTAATGGAAGTACCTAACAAAACTTTTCCCGATGATGTCAGACACGATTACGACGGTCATCCTTGTAGCCACAGAAAAGCACATAATGTTTATGGCACACAAATGGCAAGAGCCACTTTTGAAGGCGTCAAAAAATATGCTTATCCTAAAAGACCTTTTGTGATTACTCGTTCAGCTTATAGCGGTGCTCAGCAATATGGCACGTCATGGACAGGCGACAATGTAGCCACGTGGGAACACTTGTGGCTTGCCAATGTTCAAATTCAGCGTATGAATCTATCAGGAATGGCGTTTACAGGCTCAGATATTGGTGGATTTGCAGAGCAACCCAACAGCGAATTGTTTGTCAGATGGATTCAACTTGGGGTGTTTCATCCGTTTTGCAGAACGCACTCAAGCGGTCATCACGGCGACCAAGAACCTTGGAGCTTTGATGATGAAGTGACTGACATCACCAGAAAATTTATTGAGCTACGCTATACGCTTTTACCTTATTTATACACAGCATTTTATCAGTATTCAACAGAAGGAATTCCTATAGTAAAACCTTTGGTTTACTTTGATCAAGACGATCCACAAACCCATTTTAGAACAGATGAATTTATTTTTGGAAACAAAATTTTAGTTTGTCCAATTTTGGAACCCAACTCCAAAGGGCGACGAATGTATTTTCCGAGAGGCGAGTGGTATAACTTTTGGGACAATACACGTTTTAGCGGTGGTAAAGAAATGTGGGTCGATGCTGATATGGACAGTCTTCCTGTGTATGTCAAAGCTGGTGCTATTATTCCGAGATATCCTGTTCAACAATACGTTGGAGAACTTGAAATTAAAGAATTAAAACTTGACATCTATTTTAAATTTGGCGAAGAAAAGTCACAAGTTTACGAAGATGCTCAAGATGGTTACGATTATCAAAATGGGCGATATAGCTACAGAAATTTTAAACTAACTGGCAAAAAAGATGATTTAATCATCACTCAACACAAACTCGGAAAGTATAACACCGAATACGATTATTTTAAAATTAATTTGATTGGCTTGCCATTTGATATATTTGAAATTGAAATTGACAACGTAAAAGTGAGTTTAGACGAATTAGAATTTGATGAGTCCAAAACCAATTTCAAAATCACCAAGAATTTTTCTGAAATTCACATCAAATCAAACAATGACCGATAGAAAGTTTAAAGATTATATTCTTGTTTCTCTCAAAGGAATAGCCATGGGTGCAGCCGATGTTGTACCTGGCGTTTCTGGTGGGACAATTGCCTTTATTACTGGGATTTACGAAGAGTTGGTCACCAGCATTAGCAATGTTGATTTTAGTTTATTAAAAACTTGGAAACAACGCGGTTTTTTAGCAATGTGGAAACAACTCAACGGTTCTTTTTTGTTGTCATTAATCATCGGAATTGGCATTAGTATTTTGTCTTTGATGAAATTGATGAAATATCTCTTAGAAACACATCCTGTGATGGTTTGGTCGTTTTTCTTTGGCTTGGTTTTGGCCAGTGTTTGGTATATTGGCAAGCAAATTCCGAAATGGAAATTGAGCTATATCATTGCTTTAATCATAGCTTCGGTTGTGGCTTATTTCATTACAACTTTGACTCCAGCTGGTGAAACGCAAAGCTTGTTGTATTTGTTTTTTTGTGGTGCTTTAGCCATTTGTGCTATGATTTTACCAGGCATTTCAGGTGCATTTATTTTGGTATTGTTAGGTGCTTACAAGCAAATTATAGAAGCTGTCAGTAATTTAGAAATCAAAACTGTAGCCGTTGTTGTTGCTGGAGCGATTGTTGGATTGCTTTCTTTTTCTCGACTTTTAAAATGGCTGTTTCAACGTTATGAAAACTTGACTCTCTCTATTTTAACCGGTTTTATTATTGGGTCTCTCAATAAAATTTGGCCGTGGAAAAACATTATTGATTCAGAAATTATACACGGTAAAGAAGTTATTTTAAGTCAAAAATCAGTTTGGCCTAATGCTTTTGAAGGCAATCCACAAATTTTATCAGCAGTTGTTCTATCTATTTTGGGTTTTGTGCTAATTTTAATCTTAGAAAAGTGGTCGTATAAGAAGTCATAAGTATGGAAGCCACTCGCAGTTTTACAGACAAAATTCTGCTCGTAGTAAAAGGAATTGCTATGGGTGCAGCTAATAAAGTTCCAGGCGTTTCTGGAGGTGTTGTTGCTTTTGTGGCTGGCTTTTATGAAGAGTTTATTTATTCCTTACAAAAATTTAATACCAAAGCTTTAAAGTTGATTTTTAATGGAAGGTTTAGAAGCTTTCTACAATATATCAATTACAAATTTATCAGCCTTCTCGTTTTAGGTATGATTATCAGTTATTTCAGCGTATCAAAAATATTAGACTATTTGATATTAAGATTTGAAATATACGTTTGGGCTACATTTTTTGGAATGATTTTAGGTTCTATTTATTATCTCAGTATTGATTTTAACTTAAAGTCAAAAGCACAGATTTTGTTTATTATTTTAGGTACAATTTGCGGTTTATTCATTAGTTTTTTAGAGCCAGCAACACAAAATGATAACCTTTGGTTTGTGCTACTTTGTGGCTTTGTCAGTGTTTCTGGTATGACTTTGCCGGGTTTATCTGGTTCGTTTTTGCTTATCTTGATGGGAAATTATGTGTTGCTTTTAGTCGATTCTGTCAATGCACTTTATGATACTATAGCTGAAATTATTCAGTGGGATTTTAACTTTGTCGATAATGCTCAACGCATTCATTTACTAAAAATATTAGGGGTTTTTACAGCAGGTTCAATCTTAGGATTAGTGAGTATTTCTCATATTTTGGGTTATGTGATGAAACGTTTTAAAGATATTACTTTTGCAATTATCATTGGGTTTATTACTGGAAGTCTGGGCGTGGTTTGGCCTTGGAAAGAAAAAATATATGATAGAAATAAATTTGGCGAAATTTTGTATGATTCAAATCATCAACCTATCATTAAAAATTATCAACGCTTTTGGCCAGATTTTAGTTCATCATCAACCTATATCGCTATTTTTTTTATACTTATTGGTGTTTCTGTTATTTTATTTTTAGTTTGGTATGATAAACGAAATAAGACATCACGCTATGCTTAAATACGGTTTAATAGGAAAAAATATAGCCTACTCATTTTCAAAAACTTATTTTAATCAAAAGTTTAAAGACTTAAATATTGATGCCGTTTATGAGAATTTTGATATCGATAATATTTTAAAAATCAAAACTGTATTGAATCGCGAAAAAAACCTTAAAGGTTTAAATGTGACTATTCCATACAAAGAAAGTGTAATTGAATTTTTAGACGAATTAGATAAAACAGCAAAAGCCGTTGGAGCGGTAAATACCATCAAAATTGTGAACAATAAGTTACACGGTTTTAATACCGACGTTTATGGATTTATGACCTCGCTGTTTCCTTTGTTAGAAAAACACCATCAAAAAGCCTTAGTTCTAGGATCTGGTGGTGCTTCAAAAGCGATTTGTTATGCCTTAAAATCTTTTGATATTAGCTATAAAATAATATCAAGACAACCCCAACAACATCAAATTGGTTATGCAGATATCGATGAAAAATTAATGAAATCTCACTATCTAATTATCAACTGTACGCCACTTGGCACTTATCCTAATATAGAAGATGCACCAAATATTCCATATCAATATTTAACTTCAAAACACTTGTTGTATGATTTGGTTTACAATCCTAAAATCAGCACGTTTTTAGCTCAAGGTAAAGCACAAAAGACCAAAATATGCAACGGCTACAATATGCTAAAATTTCAAGCTGAAAAAGCCTGGAAAATTTGGAATCAATAATTTATATCTTTTTCCAAAATTTATAAACCACTATCGAACAAATCACACATATCAATGCTGAAAATAGAGTAGAAGTGAAGTTGCCAAAAATAGCTTGTCCAATACCAAAAAGAAGAGCATAAACACCGATAGTTGCAGCCAAAAATGAACTGATTTGGTATCTGAAATTATGAAATTTTGACGTGTTATTAAACGCTTTTTGATCAAAAGATTTTAAGGTTTCTTTGTTGCTCGGGTTTGTCAATAAACTTACGCATATCCATGCCAAACTAGTGATGACAACACCATAGATGAGTTCTTCGTATTGCTGAATTTCAAACCAGAAATAATCATTTTTCTTATTGATAAAAAACACCAAAGCAATAACAAATGAAACCAACATTGCAGTAATTTCACTATAAGGATTTATACGATACCAAAACCATCTCACAATAAATAGCAAGCCCGTTCCGGCACCGATCTGCAAAAGCAAGTCAAAGGCGTCTTTAGCTTCTTCTAAAACAAAAGCCAACAAAGCTGATAGCAACATCATAATCAATATAGAAAGTCTTCCAATGAGGACTTGCTGTTTAGAAGAAGCTTCAGGTTTGATAAATCTGACATAAAAATCGTTGACAATATAGCTACTGCCCCAATTCAAGTGGGTTGAGATTGTACTCATAAATGCTGCAATGAGCGATGTAACAACGATACCGATCAAACCCGCGGGTAAAAGCTGAAGCATAGCCGCATAAGACAAATCATTTTTGATAAATTCAGGACTAAGGTTTGGATATGCATGTTGAAGGTCAACGAGATTTGGATAAATCACAATTGAAGCCAAACCCATAATGATCCACGGCCAAGGTCTGATGGCATAATGCATGACATTAAAAAACAAGGTAGCCAAGGTGGCGTGTTTTTCGTTTTTTGCAGCCAGCATACGTTGAACAATATAGCCACCGCCGCCAGGTTCAGCACCAGGATACCAAACACTCCACCATTGAACGGCTAATGGAATTACAAAAAGCGGAACATAAACTTCTGGTTGATTAAAATCAGGAAACATACTGAGTTTATCTTGAATATCAACCTGTTGTATTAAATTTTGAATACCACCTATCTCAGGTCTATTGACCACATAAATACTGGCCCAAATGCTACCTGTCATTGCAATAATAAATTGAACAAAATCAGTAATCAACACACCTTTTAAGCCACCTAACATTGAATAAAAGGCTGTAATGCTACAAGCAATAATTAAAGATTTTGTTGCAGAAAAACCAAAAAGAACATGACCGATTTTGATGGCAGCTAAACAAACCGTTGCCATAATTACGATATTAAAAAACACACCAAGATACAAAGCTCTAAATCCCCTTAAAAATGAAGCACTTTTGCCGCTATAACGCAACTCATAAAACTCCAAATCGGTTGTGATACCAGTTCTACGCCAAAGTTTAGCATAAAAGAAAACCGTAAGCATTCCTGTCAATAGAAAACTCCACCACACCCAATTGCCACTGATGCCATCTTGTCTAACGATTCCAGCAACCAAACCTGGCGTATCGGCAGCAAATGTTGTTGCCACCATAGAAACCCCAAGAACCCACCAAGGCATATTTCTGCCAGACAAAAAGAAGTTTGAAGCACTTTTGCTACTATATTTTAAGGTGTAAATTCCTATAAATAAGCTTAAAGCAAAAAAGCTTCCAACAATGGCCCAATCTATAAAGGATAAACTCATAGGCTTTAGTCTGTACCAGCTATGAGGCTAATTTCTATATTGACATCTTTAGGCAACTTGGCAACTTGAACCGTTTCTCTTGCGGGTGCATTTTCAGGTTTAAAATATTGACTATAGACTGAATTGACAACTTCAAAATCTGACATTTCTTTTAAAAATATACTCACTTTAATAACGTGTTCAAAATTCAAATTGGCTTTGTGAAGAATGGCTTTTAAATTTTTAAAAACTTGATGCGTTTCTATTTCTATAGAATCTTGAACTAAATTTCCATCCAAATCCAAAGCAATTTGTCCAGAAGTGAATAGTAAGTTTCCAAATTTTACAGATTGATTATATGGACCGATAGGTTTTGGTGCGTGGTTAGAATTGATGATTTGCTTTGTCATATGTTGTCTGTTTTATTAATTTAAAGTTCTGTCGGGTTCACGATTTTTATCATATTTAATATCTCTAAATATACCTGATTTTATACCGATAAAGAAAAACCAAGATCTTCTATTTCCAATAGGTTGCCAGTTAAAACTCATTTGCCAACTTTTTAAATCTCTACTAAATCTAAGTTGAGTAAATGTAAACCCAGGATTGACCAAGTCAAAGCCTGACGAACCTCCAATTGACCAACGTGGTGACAAATCAATATCACCTGAAAACATAATAGAATGACTAGAAATTTCATTTTGTCTAGCCGTATTGTTATAGGTCATAGTATATTGAAAATTAAGTGACCAAGGTGGTTTGTAGTTATAAAATTCGTTCTCGTCGGTTTTGGGTTCGTCTTTTTTACCTCTTGGGTTTAGACGATTGTTTAAAGGATTTCCACTACCGAACAAATCATCAGGGCGTCCACCATTTAAAAATGTGTCGTCATTTAAGTTTTCTTCTTCTTCTTCGTCTTCATCATCATCTTCTCCTTTTGTAAAATCTTTATCAGATAGTCTATATCCGAAACTCATGTTAGCACGTGTCAACCTAAACAGACTTCCACCGTTGTTTATATTCAAAGTATTGATACGTCTATTATTACTATCTAAAGCATAAATATCTAATGCACCATTAAAATTGATGTTTAATTTTTCATCAAATAAAGGAATATTTCCTCTCACAGATATTGGACTTAATTTTAAAGAATCGGCTGCAAAATTATAACTGGTATTAAACCCGAGATTACTCAATAGTTTTACTTTTTTGTAAGCTTCATCGCCTGTTAGTGTAGTATCTTTTTTTCTAACTTTGGCTTCAAAATCATTGGTTAAACCAAAAGACATACTACTGGAAAAATTAGGGTTTGGAGATCCATATAATGTGCCGTCAAATCGCGATACTTGTCGTGTTCTATCAGGAGCTGTTCCAACACCTGGAATAGTAATTTGTTCAAAAAACTCATCAAAACCAGGATTGATAGAGTAGGAGACACTTGGTCTCATGACATGCCGAATGGCTTTGATTTTTTTATCATCACCAAATTTAAACATCCCATAAACGGTTGTTCCAATACTAGCTTGTGCATTGTAAGTTCGGTAAGAATCAAATCCGTTGATGGTATCGCGTTGAATAGTTTGCGTTTCTTCGTCAAAAAAAGGGTCAAAGGTTTTGAACACCCAAGTTTCTTGATAGTTAACACCAGTTGACATACTAAAATGCTCAAAAATTTTAAAGTTTGTGGTAATAGGAATGCTGTGTTGTAACCCCATATTCATATCTTTAAACATTTGGGACTTAAAAAATAAAGAATCTGTAGTTTGAATACGGTTTTCTCCTCTTAAATTATATTGAAGGTTAATGTTTTCTAAGGCTCCTTTTTTTGCTCTAAATTCAGGTTCAAACGGATAAATACGATTGATGCTAAACTGTAAGGTCGGCAAGGTCATGTTAATTTGTTCTGTATTAGTATTTTGACTATGCGTAGCAGAAAGTGTTAAATTCATACCTGGCTCACCTTCAAATGTTTTGGAATAGGATACAGAAGAATTAAATGAATTGTTTAAAGTATTACCTGTATTAAGTTGATTGATAGATTGTCTTAAATATTTACTAGAACCCACATTAACCGAAGCCGAAAACCTAGAACTCGGATTAGCTTTTTGGTCTTGACTATGATTCCATGTAAGGTTAAAAATCTGCTGTTCAGAAAAATTAGGAAAACCACGTTCTTCAGTTAAAAGTCTTTCAATTCTAAGACTAAATCTGCCACCAAAACTGTATCTCAAAGCATAGTTAGAGTCAAATCTTAAACCATAACTACCATTAGAATAAATATCGCCAAGCACTTTTAAATCCACATAATCGTTGATAGCAAAATAATATCCACCATTTTGAAGACCAAAACCACGATTTCTACTATCAGCATAAGACGGAATGATAAACCCAGAAGTCTGTGAGTCTGATAGTGGAAAAAAACCATACGGCAAACCAATAGGTGTGGGAACGTCAGCAATATACATGTTGACCAATCCTGTAACTACTTTTTTGTCAGGGACAAATTTTATTTTTCGGGCAAGAAAATAATATTCTGGATTTTCAATATCTTCAGATGTGGTAAACTTGGCGTTGCGCATATAGAAGACCGAATCGTTTACCCGTTTTGAAGCTTCGGCAATAATATTCAGTTCGCCATCTTTGGTTCTTGAATTATAGATCAAAGCTTTTTTGGTTTTATAATTAAAGAAGATACTATCAGGTTCTACAACATTGCTTCCTTGTTTAAAAACCGGTCGTTGGGTATAACCCGTTGAATCTTTTATTCCAGCGGCAAACACGTTGTCATTATTGTTATTCAAGATGATAATACCTGCAGTTAGCTCAATATCACCATACACAACTTTGGCTTTGTCATATAGATACATTTTGTTTTCAGCCCTTGAAAGACGTTGATAAGCTGCAGCTTCTTTTTTTACAATATCTGTAAGTGCAGCACTATTTACGGTGTCTGTCTTTACGCTATCTTTGACAGTAACAGGTTGTAGTCTTATAATATTTTTTGATTGAAAATCTATTGTATCTTTTTGAATAATGTCTTTCTTATGAAGACTATCTGGTGTTGATGGCAAGTCGTTATTATCAATTTGGGCATGAATATTGAGACTAAACCCAATACAAATGAATAAAAGTATATGTAGTATTCTTGCCTGCAAGATTTATAGTCGTATTTTTGTTTTTAAGATAGCTTTATAAAAACCGTCAAAATTACATATTATTAAATGAATAGATTACAAAAATTAAAATTAAAGCTTCAAAGTGATTTTAAAATTAACTTACTCCAAAAACACTTGGCTTTTGCGTTTATTGTTATTTTAAGTGTATTTAATAATTTTCAAATTCAAGCCCAATCTCAACAGCTCTTTAAAGTTGTTATCGATGCTGGTCATGGTGGAAAAGATACAGGAACCCATGGATATGGCGTTTATGAAAAAGATGTTGTGCTTGATGTGGCCTTAAAAGTTGGTGCAAAACTTAGACAACACAAAGATATTGAGCTGATCTATACACGACAAAAAGACGAGTTTATCGGTTTAAACGAAAGAGCCGTTATTGGCAACAAGGCCAAAGCAGATTTGTTTGTATCAATCCATTGTAACGGCGTAAGAAGCAGCTCGCCATATGGTAGCGAGACCTTTGTTTTAGGGCTTCACCGAAACCAAGATAATCTTGAAGTTGCTATGAAAGAAAACCAAGTGATCGAATTAGAAGAAAATTACGAAGAAAAATATGGTGGATTTGATCCTAAATCACCAGAATCTTATATTGGGTTTAGTTTAATGCAAGAAGAATATTTAGACCAAAGTATTTTGTTGGCAGATTATATTCAAAAAAACTTTACTCAAAATTTGAAACGAAAAAATCGCGGGGTAAAACAAGCTGGATTTTTAGTTTTAAGAGAAACATATATGCCTAGTGTTTTGGTGGAGTTAGGTTTTTTATCAAATAAAAGTGAAAACAATTTTTTGAAATCAGAAAAAGGGCAATTGCATTTGGCAGAGCAAATTAGTCAGGCCATCATCAATTATAAAAATGCACTTCATATTGAAAGTGAAGAAGAATTAGTAGCATCGTCTGATGTACAAAAAAACAAAGATACAAGCGACGAATACAAAGCCACATTTTACGTACAAATTGCTGCTACAAAACGTAAAATTAAAGCAAGTTCTGAAAATTTTAAAGGATTATCTCCTATTTCAAGAGTTAAAGAAGGCGATTTGTATAAATATAGATTTGCAGAATCTCACTCTCATAAGTATATACAAAACAAGCTTTTAGAAGCAAAAGACAAAGGTTATAAAGGTGCATTTATCATTGCCTACTTAGGCGATAAAAAAATTAGTATTGAACAAGCCTTGAAAACCCAAATCAAATAATTATTTTTACCCTAACTAAATTCATCGTCTGTGAAAATTTCTAAAGAACTAAGAGTTGGTCTTATGGCTATTGTTGCGATAGCTTTACTCATATTTGGGTATAATTTTTTAAAAGGAAAAAACATTCTTGAAGATTCAAGAACTTTTTATGCAGTTTACGACCAAGTTGAAGGTTTGAAACCATCTTCTGCTGTTACCATCAACGGTCTTCAAATTGGTTCTGTGACCAACATCAATATCAGAGATGACGCAAAATTGGTGGTTACTATGAACATCAAAAATAATTTTCCTTTTGCTGAAACAAGTATTGCTAAAATCTATGGTGGTGATTTAATTGGTGGAAAATCTATTGCTATTGTTCCAGACTTTAAAAACAATGAACAAGCCAAATCTGGAGACACCCTACAAGGCAAAATAGAAGCAGGTTTATTAGAACTCGTAAACGACCAATTATCTCCACTACAAACTAAAGTAGAAAGTGTAGTAACAAGTATAGATACCATGGTGCGGTCTGTCAACTATGTATTAGATATAAGAACAAGAGAATCTATTAAAAAATCGATTAATGATTTTAATAAAACCGTAAAACACCTAAACTCAACTACTGAAAATGTAGATTTTGTTTTATCAGAAAACCTTGATGATATTCAAAATGTGATAAAAAATGCTTCTGAAACATCAGAAAGATTAAAGCAATTTTCAGATACTTTATCTAAAGTAGAAATCAATAAAATGGTGAATAATATCAATACAACAATAGCTAACATCAACAATATTACCCAAAAAATTGATAGTGGCGATGGAAGTTTAGCCAAATTCATAAACGATGATAGACTATATGTCAATCTCGAAAAAGCTTCAAAACAACTTGAAGAATTGTTGCAAGATATAAAACTCAATCCTAAACGATACGTACATTTTTCTGTATTTGGAAAAAAGAATAAAAAATACGAAAAACCAGAAAATCGAGACCAATAATTAATATGATGACTTATATTCCACAAATACTATTTGTTTTAGCTTTAGCATTTTCAATTTGGTTTTTTGCTCGAAATATCAAAAGGCTAAGAAGAAATATTCTGTTAGGTAAAGATATTGATAAATCCGACCAAAAGCCAAAACGATTAAAGAAAATGATACGTGTTGCCTTAGGGCAATCAAAGATGGTTACCCGACCTGTTGCAGGAGTTCTGCATGTTTTGGTCTATCTTGGTTTTGTGATCATCAATATAGAAGTTTTAGAAATTATTATTGATGGTGTTTTAGGCACGCATCGCATATTTGCTTTTTTAGGACCAGTTTATGATGTTTTAATAAGTTGCTTTGAAGTTATAGCCTTATTGGTTTTAATCAGTGTAATATTATTTTGGATACGACGTAATATTCTAAAAATCAAACGTTTTTGGTCTAAAGAAATGACTTCTTGGCCCAAAAATGACGCTAACAATATTTTATACTTTGAAGTTGTGTTGATGGTGTTGTTTTTAACTATGAATGCTACAGATTATCAATTGCAACTAAACAATGCAGAACATTATAGCCAAGCTGGTGCATTTCCCATCAGTCAATATTTAATGCCGTTGTTTGATGGATTATCAAACGCAACGCTTATGGCAATAGAACGTTCAGCATGGTGGTTGCATATCCTTGGTATTCTTTTCTTTCTTAACTATTTATACTACTCAAAGCATTTACACATTTTATTGGCATTTCCTAATGTTTATTATTCAAAACTAAAACCCAAAGGTCAATTTAGCCACAACGAAACCGTGGCTAAAGAAGTTAAAATGATGATGGATCCCGAAGCTGATCCATACGCAGCACCAGCTGAAGATGAAGATGATGTGCCTGAAAAATTTGGTGCAAGCGATGCCATTGATTTGAATTGGTTTCAACTTCTAAATGCTTATACCTGCACAGAATGTGGTCGATGTACTTCTGAATGTCCAGCCAATCAAACAGGTAAAAAATTATCGCCACGAAAAATAATGATGGATACCAGAGATAGGATAGAAGAAATAGGTGAAAACATCAACAAAAATGGTGAGTTTAAACCTGACGATAAACAACTTTTAGACAATTATATCAGTAGAGAAGAGTTGTGGGCTTGTACCACTTGCAATGCTTGTGTAGAAGCTTGTCCAGTTGGTATTGACCCGCTTTCTATTATTATGGAAATGAGACAGTATTTAGTCATGGAAGAAAGTGCAGCACCTGCAGAATTAAATAATGCTATGACCAATATAGAAAACAACGCTGCACCGTGGCCATATAATCAACAAGACCGTTTAAATTGGGTTCAAGAAATCTAACCAAAAACATTTAAAATGTCTAACAAAAAACAAGACGACAAGCTTTTACAAAAAACCTTAGATGGCGACAAACATATAAGCCCGATGTTGCCCGATCATATCAAAAACTATTTAATTGATATTGATGGTACTATAACAGAAGACATCCCAAATGAAGAACCCGAACGTATGGCAACTTGTGAGCCATTTCCTGATGCCTTAAAAACATTGAATAAATGGTATGAAAAAGGACATCGCATCTGTTTTTTTACTTCAAGAACCGAAGAACATAGAGAAATAACAGAAAAATGGCTTAAAAAACACGGGTTTAAATACCACAGTTTGCTTATGGGCAAACCTCGTGGCGGAAATTATCATTGGATTGATAATCATTTAGTTAAAGCCACAAGATACAAAGGAAAGTTTACAGATTTAGTGATGAAAAACGTCAACATACAAGTATTTAAAGATTAGTGAATTATGAGTGAAAATATAAAAGTACCGACAATGGCAAACCTTATGGCAGAAGGCAAACAACCCGAAGTTTTGTTTTGGGTAGGTTGTGCTGGAAGTTTTGATGATAGAGCCAAAAAAATCACAAAAGCTTTTGTGAAAATACTTAACAAAATCAATATTGATTTTGCAGTTCTCGGAACCGAAGAAAGTTGCACAGGCGATCCTGCAAAACGTGCTGGAAATGAATTTTTGTTTCAAATGCAAGCTGCAACAAATATTGAAGTTCTAAACAACTACGAGGTAAAAAAAATAGTAACAACTTGTCCGCATTGTTTCAATACTTTAAAAAATGAATATCCCGCTTTAGGCGGTAATTATGAAGTTGTTCATCACACACAATTTTTAAAACAACTTCTCGATAAAGGTCAACTTAAAATAGAAGGTGGCGAGTTTAAAGGCAAACGTATTACATACCACGACCCGTGTTATCTCGGTCGAGCTAATGGCGAATATGAAGCACCACGAGAATTGTTAAGAAAGTTAGATGTTGAACTTGTGGAAATGAAAAGTTGCAAAAGTAGAGGTTTATGTTGTGGTGCTGGAGGAGCTCAGATGTTTAAAGATGCCGAGCCTGGTGACAAGGAAGTCAATGTACTCAGAACCGAAGAAGCTATAGAAACAAAACCTGAAGCCATAGCTGCTGGCTGTCCTTTTTGTAACACTATGATGACTGACGGTGTAAAAATCAAGGAAAAACAAGATAGCATCAAAGTTTATGATGTGGTTGAGATGATAGCAGAAGCTAGTGATTTGTAAGATTTGTTTATATCACATTAAATAAAAAAAAGCCTGTCCAATAAATGACAGGCTTAGGTTTGAAAGTTTATAAATAAATTATTTTTTATGCTCTCTTCTTGAATTATCTCTATTAGGTCTTGATGGTCTTTCTTTGTAACCTTCTGGTTTAGGAAGTAAGGCTTTTCTAGAAACTTTTTCTTTTTTAGTTCTTGGATCAAAACCAAAGTATTTAACGTCTATAACATCACCAACATTAACCACATCGGTAACATTGTCTGTTCTGTCCCATGCCAATTCAGAAATGTGAAGTAAAGTTTCATTTCCTGGAGCATCAACATATTCTACCACAGCACCAAAATCGAGAATTTTAATGACTTTTACTTCATAGACACTTCCCTTTTCTGGTTTAAAAAGCATAGCTTCTATTTTTGCTAGAACTTTATCTATACCTTCTTGATTGGTTCCTAAAATTTCAACAATACCACTTTCAGTTTCTTCATCTTCATTGATAACAATAGTAGTGTTTGTTTCTTTTTGTAATTCTTGAATGGTTTTGCCACCAGGTCCAATTAAACTACCAATATAATCGCCAGGAATTGTGGTAGTTACAATTTTAGGAGCGTGAGCTTTAACAGATTTGTTTGGCTCAGCAATGGTTTCGGTAATTTTGTTCAAAATATGTAATCTACCTTCACGAGCTTGATTTAAAGCTTTAATCAAAATATCGTATGATAAACCTTTTACTTTAATATCCATTTGACATGCTGTGATACCATCTTCAGTACCTGTAACTTTAAAGTCCATATCGCCCAAATGATCTTCATCGCCTAAAATATCAGATAGCACTGCGTATTTTTCTCCTTCAGAAATCAATCCCATGGCAATACCTGAAACTGGTTTTTTGAGTTGAATTCCAGCATCCATCAAAGACATTGTTCCAGCACAAACCGTTGCCATAGAAGAAGAACCATTAGATTCTAAAACTTCAGAAACCACTCTTACAGTGTAAGGACAATCGTCTGGAATCATATTTTTCAAGGCACGTTGAGCTAAGTTGCCATGCCCAATTTCACGTCTTGAAGTTCCTCTAATAGGATAAGCTTCACCAGTACAAAAAGGAGGGAAGTTGTAGTGTAAATAAAAGGTCTCTTCGCCTTGATAAGTCGGGTTGTCAACCATATTGGCTTCTCTAGAAGTTCCTAAAGTAGTTGTAGCCAAGGCTTGAGTTTCGCCTCGAGTAAATACAGCAGAGCCATGAGTTGAAGGTAAATAATCAACCTCGCACCAAATCGGTCTGATTTCAGTAGTTTGGCGTCCGTCTAAACGTATTTTTTCGTTAAGGGTTAAATCTCTAACGGCATTTTTATGAACTTCTTTAAAGTATCTTGAAATCATACCGCCAAACTCTTCTTTTTCTTCTTCTGTAAACAAAGCTTTGACATTGTCTTCAATTTCAGAAAAAGCTTCTGAACGTTCTTTTTTTGACAATCCTTTTTTGGCTACATCATAACAAGCTTGATATGCGGCATCGTGAACTTTTTGCTTTAAATTTTCGTCCTCTTTAGCGGTTTCGTATTCACGAGTTGGTTTTTTGCCTACTTGTTCAACAAGTTTTCTTTGAACTTGGCATTGTTTTTTGATGGCTTCATGAGCAAACTTAATAGCTTCGGTCATATCTTCTTCAGAGCATTCAAGCATTTCACCTTCTACCATGGAAACGCTGTCTTCAGAAGCACCAACCATCATATCGATATCAGATTCTTCAAGCTGAGAACGGCTGGGGTTGATGATAAATTCACCATTGACTCGACCAACTCTAACTTCAGAAATAGGATACTCAAACGGAATGTCTGAAAGTTGAATAGCAGCAGAAGCAGCAAGACCAGCAAGGGCATCGGGCATCACTTCGTCATCATGAGACATAAGTTGAATCATAACTTGAGTTTCAAACTTATAATCACTTGGAAATAAAGGTCTTAAAACTCTATCAACAAGACGCATTACTAAGATTTCTTCATTGCTTGGTCGGGCTTCGCGTTTCATAAAACCTCCAGGATAGCGACCTGCAGCAGCAAATTTTTCTCTATAATCTAAAGTTAAAGGAAAAAAGTCCATACTTGTGGGATTATAAGATGATACAACTGTGCACAGCAATACTGCATTGCCCATTCTGACTTCTACAGCACCATGAGCTTGTTTAGCGAGTTTTCCAGTTTCGATAGAGATTTCTCTACCTTCGCCGAGGTCAATAACCTCTTTAAATGTTTTTGGAATCATAATAATTTTAATTTAAGTTTCCGTCTTTCGTGACGGTCCGGTTGTGTTGTTGATGCGTTGTAAAGACCAAAGGAAACTCAAATCAGGAAAGCAAGTTTAATCATAAAAAAAAA
Source organism: Psychroflexus sp. MBR-150 (assembly GCF_053628795.1). Lineage (NCBI taxonomy): Bacteria > Pseudomonadati > Bacteroidota > Flavobacteriia > Flavobacteriales > Flavobacteriaceae > Psychroflexus > Psychroflexus sp. MBR-150. The sequence goes on along the minus strand of NZ_JBRJHB010000014.1, from coordinate 14,052 downwards.
GGGGCTTTTGCCCCGTTTGGTTATCAAATCTATTTTCTTAAACCTAAATCTTTCACAATAGTTCTATATCGTGTAATGTCTTTTTTCATTAAATAGTTGAGCAAATTTCTTCTCCTACCAACTGTTTTTACCAAAGCTCTTTCAGAATTGAAATCTTTTTGATTGTGTTTTAAATGATTGGATATGTGCTCGATGCGTTTAGTCATCAATGCAATTTGTCCTTCAGTTGAGCCGGTATCTTTCTCGTTTTTACCGTGCTTAGCAAATAATTCTTTTTTTTCTTCTGTGGTTAAGTACATGCAAATATTATTTCAATGATTATTATGTATATTAATAGTGGGTGCAAATATATGACATTTTTTTTACTTACAATAAAGCTTTTGCATCATTTTATTTTAATAGCTATACCTGTTTCTTTCTGTGTTTCACCTACAACATTATATTCAAATCTATATGAGTTTGAAGTTGTATTAAGAATTTTCATATGAATCTGGTATTGATCTAAGATACTTTTTGGATTTACTGGTGTAAGTATGAATTCACAATCATTAAGCCATCTGATTTTAGACGTATCAGTTTTGCCTTTATATATCTCTATTTGTAAACTATCACTACGGACAAATATTGTTTTTTCAAGACTTCCATCTACCAAAGCTTCGTATTTATATCTACCAATTTTAAAATTATCACAATCGCGTTGAGGAGAATAACAGGAACTTAAACTGACTACTATTATAATCAATAAATAATATTTCATAGGTGCAAAAATAAAATTTATTCGGCTTTGTAAGATTTAAAAGACCCATTTTTATAAAAAATGACTATGCGTTCTATATCGTCGGATGTTTTATCTTCTTCATTTTTATTTGCCTGTAAGGTTTCGCTTTTTGTATCAACGACAGAATCAAAATGAGATAGAGAAGTAGGAGCATTTGTTGCTTTTTCTTTTTTAGGAAAACTGCCTTTTCCATTTAATAACCAATACAGTTCTACTTCGGGAAAAGTTTTTACAACACGCATTACAAAATCTAAACTCGGTTTATTTCTTCCAGACAATAGATGAGAAATTGAAGCACGACCAACATCAATTTTTTCAGCAAATGCAGAAGCGTTTAAGCCGTAATGTTCAAATATTATTTGGAGGCGTTTTGAAAAGTCTTCACTGTTTACCATTGTAAATTATTTTGCAATCCTTTATTGAATTACAAATGTAAATAAATTATTTTGATTGATGACAACTAAAAATAGGAGTTATAAAATATTAAATTAACACTTGATTTAAAATAATATAAAATGCTGATATTTAAATTTATAAGTTACATAAATAACTTAAATGGAATCATTCCTTAATCCGATTCTATCAAATGTTTACAAGAATAAAAAACAACATAAAATTGTTTACTAATGTTTAATTTTAAGAGTTTACATTTGTAAAATTATAAAAGTTTACATTTGTAAAATGGAAATATGTTTTAATTATAAAGAAATTGAAAACACATATTCTAAGTTTGAATGTTCAGACTTTAGAGATCGATATATTCCATTTGAATTATTTGAGAAGTATCTAAAAAAAAATATAGCTAACACATTTAGCACAGATATTATAGGATATTCTGAACAACATAAACCAATATACAGAATAGATGTCGGTCAGGGTTCTCAAAAAGTATTAATTTGGTCACAAATGCATGGCAATGAAAGCACCACGACCAAAGCACTTTTAGATTTTTTGAACTATGTACAGCTGAATCGCTCTCATTTTAATGTTCAAAGTCTGTTAAACTGCTGTCAATTAAGAATTGTACCGATGTTAAACCCCGATGGTGCTTCTTTATATACGCGAAAAAATGCAAATGATGTTGATTTAAATCGTGATGCTTCAAACAAAACCCAAAAAGAAACCAAGTCTTTTTTTAAAGCCTTAAATGAATTCAAACCAGATTTTTGTTTTAATATGCACGATCAACGGACTATATTTAGTGCAGGTAAGAAAGAATATCCAGCAACCTTATCGTTTTTGTCGCCTTCGTATGATGAGCAATTAAATGTTAATTATGCTCGTAGAATCGGGATGAAGCTTATTGTTGCCGCTTATGAGGTTTTAATGCAAACTATACCTGATCAGATTGGTAGGTATGATGATACTCATAATATAAATTGCTTTGGCGATTATATTCAACATATGAATATTCCAACAGTTTTGTTTGAAGCGGGTCATTTTGTCAATGATTACCAAAGGAATGAAACTCGAAAATACGTGCTTTTAAGTTATCTTAAAATGTTAGAAGTCGTAGCAAACAACAATATCCATAGCTATATTGATGAAAAGTATTTTCAAATTCCTTTAAATCAAAAATTATATTACGATTGCATCATTAAAAACGTTAAAAACTCTAATTCAAATTTTATAGGAATTCAATTTACAGAACACCTAAAAAATAAGAAAGTTATATTCCAGCCTTATGTTACGAGCCTTGAGGATTTATCTTTATGCTATGCACATAAATATCTTAATGCAGAACATAGTAATGTTTTTATAAACGATTCTAATGAACTGAAAACCAACTTACTCATAAAAAAATTAAATATCAATCAAAAACTTGTGAACTTATAATTTTATTTTTTTTAAAGTTACGAAAACCTTATAGTATTTCATAAAAAACATAAAAAACACTTGCTAATATTGATAAATATTGAAAAAAAAGCATTATTTTTGTTTTTTTAATTTATTAAAACCATATGATATGCCAAAAATGAAATTAGACGAAACTGATCATCAGATTTTAGCAATGTTAATTGAAAACACCAGAACGCCATTTACGGATATTGCTAAAAAACTACTTATTTCAGCAGGAACAGTACATGTTCGAGTTAAGAAAATGGAAGATGCTGGAATAATTACAGGGTCTAGTTTAATCGTAGATTACAAGAAATTAGGTTATACATTTATTGCTTATTTGGGTATATTTTTGAAAAAAACTTCTCAAACTCAATTTGTTATCAATAGAATTTCTGAAATTCCAAATGTTACTGTAGCAAATATAACTACGGGCAAATACAATATTTTCTGCAAATTGAGAGCTAAAAACACTGATCACGCCAAAAGTATCATTTTCAAGATAGATGATATTGAAGGGGTTCAACGAACCGAAACCATGATTTCATTAGAAGAAAGCATCAATGATAAAAAACGTTTGATACATTCTATTTTTGAAGAATTGTAAATCAAACAATCTGTTTTTTTTTTTTTTAAAGCTACTGTTTGAAGTGGCTTTTTTTTATAGTTCCATCAATCGATTATATTCTCGGAGTTCTTGTAGATTAATTTTGTTATTTGAATTTTTAATCAAATCCATAAAATACACAAAACTTTCAACACCTGTAATTAACTGCACATCTTCCTCTTCGCCTTCAAGAGGTTCATCTGTTGGGATAGGAATGATAAAGTTTTCATTCTCTTCAATATGTTCATAAGCTAAACGAAGTGCCTTTGCAACTACGGGAAGCTTTTCTTTGACAGCATAGGCTCTTAAGTCTTTTAATTCTTCTACAATAGATATAGAAACCGAATCATTTTGTTGTACTTCGCTGACAATGTGTTCTATTTTTTGTTGTGCTTTTTTGTTTTTCAAAATATCATATTTAAAGGCACAAAAATAAATTATTTATGAGATTATTGGCCTTAAAAACGTTTTTTAATGCTTTTTAACCTTTTAAATTTTAGTTAACTTTTATTTCTGCTTATTTTTGCAAACCTTTTAAACTAAAATAACACCTCTTTATGTTGACAAAAACAGCTGATAAAACCCTTTATGACTATCAAGAGAAAGATCTTGAAAAAATATTTGACCATATCGAGAATGAAAAAAACGATTTTAATTTATTGTATCAGTTACCTACAGGTGGAGGAAAAACTGTTGTTTTTTCAGAAATTGTAAGACGCTATATTAATAAAACAGGTAAAAAAGTGATTGTGCTTACTCATAGAATAGAGTTGTGTAAGCAAACTTCAAAAATGCTTAAAGAATTTGGCGTTCACAACAAGATCATTAACTCCCAAGTTAAAGAACTCAGCGATGACAATGACTATATGTGTTTCGTCGCTATGGTAGAAACGCTTAATAACCGCCTTAATGATGAAAAAGTAACTTTAAAAAATATTGGATTAACCATAATTGACGAAGCACATTATAATTCATTTACCAAACTTTTTAAGTTTTTTGAAAAAACCTTTTTACTCGGAGTAACAGCTACACCGTTAAGCTCGAACATAAAATTACCCATGTACAAAAACTACGACAAACTTTTGGTGGGTGAGTCTATTCCTTCTCTGATCAAGCAGGGTTTTTTAGCTAAAGCAAAAACTTATACATACAACGTTGGCTTAAGTCAACTTCAAGTTGGTATTAATGGTGATTATACAGTAAAATCTTCAGAAGATTTGTACACCAATATGAATATGCAAACCAAACTCTTGCAAGCTTATGAAGAAAAATGCAAAGGCAAAAAAACGTTGATTTTCAATAATGGTATCAACACCTCTTGGTACGTTTATCACACTTTTAAAGAAGCAGGATACGAAATTAAGCACTTAGACAATACACATAATAAAAAAGAACGAAAAGCTATTCTTAAGTGGTTTAGGGAAAAACCCGACGCTATTTTAACTTCTGTAAGTATTTTGACAACAGGCTTTGATGAACCTACAGTAGAAAACATTATTTTAAATCGTGCAACAAAATCTTTGACTTTATATTTTCAAATGATAGGTCGTGGCTCGCGTAAGTTACCAAATAAAGATACGTTTAATGTGATTGATTTAGGAAATAATTTTGCACGTTTTGGTCCTTGGGATGCCAAAGTAGATTGGCAAATGATTTTTAAAAATCCTGATTATTTCTTAGAAAATGTAGTTTCTGACGAAGAAATTGAAAGCCAGTTTGTTTATGAAATGCCCGAAGAAGTTCGAGAAAAATTCAAAAACACTGAAGATATAAGTTTTGATATTAAAAAACGCTATGACGAAACGGTAAACAACGGTGAAAAATCAAAATTAGTTCTTGAAGAATCTATAGCTCAACACGCACAAATGTGTGCAGAAAATTCTGAAGATGTATTTGATGCTCGTATTTTAGCCAGAGAGCTTAAAGAAGATATTCAAGACCGTATCAAGCAATATTCTAGATGTATAATTAGAAATACAAAAAACTACAGAGATTGGCTTTATGAAGATTATACAAGAAAATTACGATCAAAAATAAATGAGATTTTTATGGACTAATTAAAGTACACCAAAAATTAAGAGTCCATAAATTAAAAACCGTAAAAAACGCAATAAACCAAACACCAAAAAACTTCCAAAAGGAAACTTTATAATGCCAGCTGCAATACTTGAAATGGCAAAAGGCAAGGGGAGAAGTGCACCAGCTATAATCAACAATCCACCCCATTTTCTCATGTTTTTGATATGTTTAGCCATTTTGACTTCCAAATAGACAAAAACTTTTGGAATATTTGCAATACCACGACCAAAAAAATAAGATAAAACACCACCGAGATACGATAGAGTTGCTAGAATACTCAAGAAAAACCAAGGATATTCATTTTTACCACTCCAAGCAATAAAAATTTCAGGCGGAATTAAGCCTAAAATAGATTCAGATGCAAAAAACACTCCAAATACTCCTACGGGGTGAAAGTTTTCTGTAATATACAACAGGATATCATTGACATCTATCACAAAAAAATGTATGCAGAGTAGTATCACTACAAATACTATAACAGGTGGTGTAGCTTTAAGTAAACTTCTTCCTATAAAATTATAAAACCCCGTATAAGTATAATACTGATGCAGTAATTTCCAACGTGGTTTTTTTTGATGTTTTTTTGGAGTGTTTTCCATTAAAAATAATTAAAATTACAAATGTAGTTTTTCAAAAAATATCTCATTAACTTATAAGATAAATAATTATTGTTTATATCTTATAATTCTGTTTTAATTTTTGGTATATATTTTATTCGCTGAGCATTCAAAATACAAAGTAAAACAAAAATGGATAAGCTGATCATAATAATTTTTATGCTTAATCCCATATCGATCATTTGACCGATAAGCAATGGACCAAGAGCTGTGCTGAGCACCATAAACATTGTGAATAAACTTCTAATGGTTCCTAATTTTTTAACTCCGTAAATTTCAGCCAAAACCGACGTTTTTATGGTGCCTGACATCCCAACGGTAATTCCCATCAAAATCAAAAAGACAAGTGCACCAACAATAGAATTGATATAAGCAAAAGCCAGCAAACCTAATATAATTGGTATCAAATAAAACCTAAACAAAGTTTTAGCCGTAAATCGGTCAACCCAAAGCCCACCAAAAAGCGAAAACAACAATCGCGTTATGGCATAAACCGTAAAAAATGAAGCATACAAGGCAACATTCCATCCCTTTTGTTCTACAAAAACGTATTGATAAAAAACCACTGCAGTTGTCGTAAAACTCAATACAAAACTCGTAGGCATCAAAATTAAAAAACGCTTGTCTTTTACAATATCAAAAAAATCTTTGAACAGAGTTTTGGAACTCGGTTTAAATTTATTGAGTTGTTGATCAAAATGACTTAAATCTGTAAATTTCAAACGAATTAGATACAGCAATAATAAAACACCACTGCCAATCATTGCGATACGCCAATTAAAATACGCAATGGTACTGACTATGATAATTGGCAAAATGGCTTCACCAACCGAAAAACCCAATGTAGAAAAACTAATAGCTTTGCCACGGTCTTTATCATAATATTTGGATAAAATCGTAAAACTGATATGGCTTAACATACCTTGACCGCTTAATCTTAAGCCTATTAACGCTAAAAATACAAAAGCCAAGTGATAAGAAAATCCCATCAAAATACAGCACAATGCCAAAGCCAAAATGGTAAAAAAACTGACTTTCTTAACAGGTATATGATCAACCGTATGACCTATACTGAGCATAATTAATGACGAAGCCACCGTGCAAATAGCGTAAATTGCACCAAAAGTTCCTTCTGTAATCTCAAAAGTTTTTGTGATGTGAATAACATAAAGTGAAATTAAATACGTCTGTCCAAAACTTGACAAAAACGTCAATAACCACCCAAAACTCAAAGGTTTTAAATTATAGCGAATAAATTTCAAAAACTGAATCATGCCTATTTTCCAAGATGCAAAAATAGGGTTTTAAACCGCGTTGAGACGTTAAGTTTTAATTAAATCTAAGTCTTTACCGCTTGGAAGTTCAAAGGCTTCAAGCTCAAAATAAGGGATAGATGCCAGCAGATGATCAAAAATATCGGCAATGATATATTCGTAGTTTTTCCAAATTTTATCCACACTAAAACAATAAATTTCTAATGGCACGCCTTGAGCGGTTGGTGCCAGTTGTCGAGTCATAATGGTCATATCATCACTCACAGCAGAATTTTGGTGCAAATATTCATCAATATATTTTCTAAATACACCAAAATTGGTTTGGTTCCTGCCGTTAATAGTCAAGCTTTTATCTATGTTATTAGATTTGTTGTAGTCATCAATATCAGCTTGTCGATGTTCTATATAATCACTAATAAGCTGAATACCTTTAAGCTTTTGAAATAAATCTTCATCAACAAATTTTATGCTGTTGGCTTTGATGATAATAGCCCGTTTTATTCTTCTACCGCCAGATTCACTCATTCCACGCCAGTTTTTAAACGAATCTGATATCAAGTAATAGGTTGGAATAGTGGTGATGGTTTTATCAAAATTTCTCACTTTCACAGAAGCCAAATTGATTTCAAACACATCGCCATCGGCACCGTATTTTTCCATCGTGATCCAATCGCCTATTCTTACCGTGTCATTAGCTGCTACTTGAATACTGGCTACAAAACCGAGAATAGTATCTTTAAATACCAATAAAATGACTGCTGAAACCGTTCCTAAACCAATTAAAAACTTCATCAATGGTTTACCAGTAACAATTGAAAAAATAATGATAATCCCAATAATCCAAAGCAAAATCATAAAGACTTGAATGTAGCTTTCTATAGGTTTATCTTTAAAATTGTCAAGTGTTTTGAGATAATCTTTTATGGTTTTTAAGAAGCTTCTTATGGTCCAAATCGTAAACACAACTAAAAATATTTGAACAATCTTGCTTACCACATTTTCAAAAACAGGAAAATCTATATATAATTCGTCTGTAAAAGCAGATATAATGTAAAAAACAAGAAGATTTGATAGGTTGACAAAAGTTTTATTTTGAACCAACAAATCATCAAAATGGGTTTTAGATTTTTTGGCAAATCTATTGACCAAATTTAAACCAACGCCTCTCAAAATTCTATATAATAAATACGATAGAATGACAAGGATGATAGTATTTACTAAAGCATTTAAAATCAGTAGGTATGTATCATTAAAATCTGTATTAGATTTTATTATATCATAAACAAAATGAATAGGCGTTTGCGGTTTCATATGAAAGACATTTTGAATTCAAATATAAATTAATAAAATCGTTATTCAATATTTTATTATGCTTAAGAATTTACTAAGTTTAAAAATCATTCTGTTTTTAATTGTTGTATTTCTGGTAGCATTTCTCATTTTTAAAGATTTTATTTTAGGAAATGAACAAGAAGAATACCACTATAAATTAACCAGAATTTATGCCATCATCATTAATTCATCATCCTAACAATAAAGATTTTTACATACTCGACGGCTGGCATATGAGATTACTCATTTTAGATTCTACATTAAAACCTAAAACCATTTGCAACCTCAATGATGCAGAATTACCACAAGCAGAAGGTTTAGCATTTTTATAAAGACAAACACTTTATATCAACAGAATCCAATCAAGGCGTTACACCACATATTTATGAGATTGAACTTAATCAATAGCTTGGTTTTATCAGTTTTACAATTGCGTTTTGGTTTAAGTTAATAAATCAAAAAAAATTAATTTTCATTTACTTGTTCAAGTATATAAAAAATTAATTTCTTACTAATCCATACATTTTTATTAGTTAATTCGAAAAGTATAGGTTTTATTTCCTCAATAATCCCATTTTTTTTGGCTTTAATTAAAACACCAATGGTTCCAGTTACTTTTAATTTTGAATGCATAGCGTGATATCTACCAAGTTTTTCATCGATAATAATCAAATTTGCGTCCAATTCTGTTGCAAGTATTATTGTTTCAGCTTCACCAGCGTCTAAATCAAGAAAAAAAATTAAGTGCTGTTTTATCCTTTATATCAACAATTTCTATCCAATCGATTTTGGATAAATCTTGATAGTATGCTTTATCTTTTCAGCTTCAATCTCTTGATATACAGCATTTGGTATAATCACTTTAGTATATAATTGTTTTAAAATATCTAAAAGTGATAATTTTAGTAGTGAAATTATAGGCGTTGTATTTGAAACAACTTTATGCATTTGAAATATCATCTCTTAAATTGTCATAGTCATATTGACTAAAAAGAGAAACTTTATATTTTGATAATAATTCAATAAAATCTATTCTGCTTATTCCTAATACATTGGCGGCTGTACCAGACGATATTTTCCCCAACCCAAATAGTTTTACCAAAGAACTGATTTTTATTTCATTCTCAAAATCTTTATCACTCAATTTTAAAGAATGGGCTAAAGATTTAGGATATTCTATTTTTATCATACCATCCATAACTCTTTTTAAACAAAAATACTAAATTTGAATTATTAACATAGCGGTAATATATAGTAATATTTCTTATAATAGCCACATGGAAAAAACAGACTTTAGAAAACTTACAAGTTCAGAACGTTACCAGTTTAGAAAACGTGCAGTAACTTTAGTAAAATCAGGAAAAAAACAAAAAGAGGTCGCTTCATTATTTGGAGTCAGACCAGCAACAGTTAGCAGTTGGATGAAATCTTATAAGCTTGACGGCAATAAAGCTTTAAAGGAAAATACCAGAGGTGTTAAATCCGAAGACAAAAAATTGCTTTCTACGGCTCAAGAAAAAGAGATACAAAAGATGATAATAGATGTTATGCCAGATCAATTGAAATTAGACTATGCTTTATGGACAAGAAAAGCCGTTAAAGAACTTGTTGAAAGAGAATTTGGGGTTGTTTTAGCTGTCAATACAATGGGAGATTACTTGAGGTCATGGAGATTCACGCCCCAAAAACCAAAGAAACGAGCCTATGAACAATGTCATAAGAAAGTTCAAAAGTGGATAGATGAGGAATATCCTGCAATTAAAGAACGAGCAAAGAAAGAATCTGCTGAAATTCAATGGGGAGACGAAACTGGTGTAAGGAACTCAAATCAGCACGGTCGTTCGTACGCACCTAAAGGTAAAACCCCAGTTAAAAAACACAAAGCTCAGTGCTTTTCAGTCAATATGTTTTCAACTGTAACAAATCAAGGTCAAGTCAGGTTTATGCTATATACAGGAAGTATGAACGCTGATAGGTGCATTGAATTCATGTCAAAACTCATTGAAAATAAAGAACAAAAGGTGTTTTTGATTTTAGATAATCTAAGGGTGTATCATAGTAAAATTGTAAAACAATGGGCGGAGGAGAATAAAGAAAAGATAGAACTCTTTTACTTACCTTCTTATTCTCCAGAGAAAAATCCTGATGAATATTTAAACTGTGATTTAAAATATGGCTTGTCTGAAAAACCTGCTCCTAAAAATCAGAAACAACTACAAGATAATATAGAAAACCATATGAATATGCTATCTCAAAATAGTGAAAGAGTAAAGAAGTATTTTCATCATTATGACATCAAATATGCTGCATAAAAAATTACGGTATATAGCCGTCAGGTTAATAATGGAATATTTTTTAGAAATTGAGACATAAAATTCGAAATCAAGTAGAATTTGTGTTTTACTAAAACCCTTAATTCCCTTAACTTACTTCTTAATGGTTTTCCTAAAAAATAAAGTATAGATAATTTTAAGCAACCTTAGCGAAACAATTGCGAACCAAGAGATTAAAATAACACGCAACACAAAGAAGGTTAAACCTTTTTTAAATCAAGGTTGAGTTAAAACATAAATTTTACTTTTGGGATAACAAAAAACACAAAAATTATGAAAGGAAAAGTAGCATTTATAACAGGTGGTTCAAAAGGAATTGGTTACGGCATAGCCGAAAGTCTTGCACAAGAAGGCGTTCACAGTGTGTTAACCAGTAGAAGCCAAGCCAATGCAGACCAAGCTGCCAAAGAAATTTCTTCAAAATACAACGTCAAATGTCTTGGCATAGAAGCCGATGTTCGCGATTACAAAGCCGTAAAATCTGCAGTTGACCAAGCTGAAAACGACTTTGGGCAAATTGATTACGTCATCGCCAACGCAGGCTTGGGTCGTTTTGGAAGCATTGAAGAACTCACAGTAGAGCAGTGGCAAGAGGTGATTGATACCAACCTAAGCGGCGTGTTTTACACCATAAAATCTTCCGTCGAAGCCCTCAAAAAGACCAAAGGCTATTTTATCAGCATTTCCAGTTTAGCAGGCGAAAACTTTTTTGCAGGCGGTGCAGCTTACAACGCTAGCAAATTTGGTGTTACTGGATTTACACAAGCCGTAATGCTCGATTTAAGACAAGAAGGTATCAAGGTCACAACCATAATGCCAGGTTCGGTTTCAACCCATTTCAATGGCAATCAACCAGACGACAGCGACGCCTGGAAAATACAAACCGAAGATTTGGGCGAAATTGTTGTTGACCTTTTCAAGCTCAATCCCAGAACTTTACCCAGCAAAATTGAAGTCAGACCTACACAACCGCCAAAAAAATAAAAATATATTTTAACAATTTTGACCATGTCTTGACAACGCTTTGCGTTCGAATTTAGTTAACCAATGTTTCTTTTATAACACTCTTGCAATTCGCTATTTCAGCTTTCGTTAATCGGTCAAATTTTCTTAGAATACGAGTTTTGTCAATTGTTCGAATTTGGTCAATCGCAATCATTCCGTTTTTTCTTTTCTGACTAACGTAAAATTATATCACTATAAATCAGTTATTTATATTTTATTCAACATTTCAATTTTCAATCCAAATTCACTCATTTTTCGTTAGCCGAGGGACTAAAGTTTCTATGAGTCTATGAGGGATTCTGACTAACGTAAAATTATATTACTATAAATCAGTTGTTTATATTTTATTCAACATTTCAATTTTCAATCCAAATTTACTCAATTTTACGTTAGCCGAGGGACTAAAGTTTCTATGAGTCTATGAGGGATTACTGGCAACGGTCTTGTATATGGCTCGTAGCGTGCAAATTAGAAAATTATTTTCGGATTGAGCTCAAGCCAGATTTTTAAATTTTACTATTTATCTTTTTTATTGGAAATCGTCAAATTTAAAAATTTGGCGACTTTCCAAATATACCTTAACTTTGATTTAGCAACTAACTAGCTATGAGATATATACGTTGTTAGCAAAAGTTATTTACACACTAATTTTTTCTTTTGTTCAAGATAAAATGTTCCAAAACCAAAAAAACCAAAAATAAGGTTTAGGATTGATAAGGTTTGATCGTAGCTATTTATCCAAAGTAAATTTATTATCGAAAACAAAATATATAATAAGAACGGAAAAAATAAAAAATCCTTTTTCACTATAAAATTTTTATTTACTGGATAAAGAAAAACACCTAAAAAAGTAAGACTTAAAGTTATTAGATAAAATGAAAAATTATCAAGTGCCAAAAACAATAAGCTAACAAATACGGTCATTAAACCAATTAAAAATAATGTAAAAATTATCTTTTTCATAATAATAATAATAAAATTAAAGGATGCTGTTGTACAACAGCATCCTTAATTAAACAATTACTCTTCGCAATCTTCATTTACAGCTATCGACACAACTGCACCTTGAACAATAGACCAAAGTGGACCACCGAACAAACCTGTTGCAGCACCTACCGCATCAGCTGCAATTACTCCAGAACTGCAAGATATTTTCATTCCCGAAGAACGATTACTCCATAGCTCATTTGATGCAATCAAAACTTCTTTATATGTATTTAAAAGTTCTATTTCATCTTTACTTTCCGTATTGTAGGATTGAATTGAACTTAATTTATTTTGAATAGTACTATCGTCCAACGTTTGATTTTTTATAAATTCAGAGAATTTGACTGAAACATTTTTATCTTTTGTAATCTTTGAAAAAGCCTTATCTATAATTTGCTCTAAACGTCTTTGATTAATTGAAGTATCATTATAGGCATCTCTCAAGAAATTATATTCTTCTGAAATTTCAAATTCTGTCATTAAACTCGGATAATGTTCAGACATTAAATCAATAACAGACTGCTCGATTTCTTTGACGGTTTTTTTATCACCATTGCCATTATTGAGATATAAATTGACAGCAATGTTGTGATACTCTCCAATCTGTTTAGCATCCAAATTTTTATTCAAGGATTGTTTAAACTCTAATTCTGATTTATCGATTGTAGAAGTCTCTGATAAATCATCTTTACTACAAGAGATTAAGGAAGTGAAGAATAAAAATAAAATAAAGTTTAAAATTGAAAATTTAAAAGTTTTCATAACAAAAAAATTTAAGTTAATAATTAAAAAAATATTTTATGATTTTTGGATATAGTGGCTGGTCAGACCTAATTTAACCTATTGAATATTTAAACAGAATTAGCAACTGAAATGCCAAAACAATACTATGTGTCAAAATGGCAGAATGAAGTTTTTTTCTAATTTTTGCTAACGTTCTCGCATATCGCTTCGTTGCGGGAAAATTAGTAATTATTTTTCAATTTTATAATTTAACTTCCAGAAAATCCAAAAACCCTGATTTCAGACAAAACGCCGCAATGAGCGATATGCAATGTTGGCAAAAGTAGTGTGTCCTGCGTTACTTGGGGATACAAGATAGTGATTAAGTTCATTGAAAACAAGTAACATAACTGTAATTGAGATGAGAGTCTCATTGGTATTTAGAAACGACCCTGGCATTTGTTTCAGGTGGATTCAC
>NZ_JBRJHB010000013.1:0-79861 GCF_053628795.1 Psychroflexus sp. MBR-150 | reverse complement strand
CATTCACATCAACTATCCCGTCGATTGCTATCGGAACGAATAGAGATACTACCCCACAATGTTCACAATTTTACCTGGCACAACAATCACTTTTTTAGGCGTGCGACCTTGCAATTGTTTTTGTGTGCGTTCGTCTTGCATCACGTGTTTTTCTATTTCGTCTTTTGATAAACTCAAATCCAAATCTAAAGTAAAACGCATTTTTCCATTAAAAGAAATAGGATAAGTTTTGGTGTCTTCTACCAAATATTGTTCGTCATGTACAGGATATTTTGCAAAACTCACTGAATTTTCGTGTCCGAGTTTTTCCCAAATTTCTTCAGCAATATGCGGTGCAAAAGGAGCAACTAAAACACATAAAGGCTCTAAAACTTCTCGGCTATTACATTTCAACTGGTTCAATTCGTTCACACAAATCATAAAACTCGATACCGAAGTATTAAAACTAAAGTCTTCAATATCAGTATTGACTTTTTTGATGGTTTGGTGTAAGATTTTAAGAGCCTTTTTATCGGCTTTGTCTTCTGTTACTGTAAAGTTATCCCCATCGTGATAGAGTTTCCATAATTTTTTAAGAAAACCGACTACACCTGATAAACCAGCAGTATTCCAAGGTTTGGCTTGGTCTATCGGACCGAGAAACATTTCAAATAATCGCAAAGCATCAGCACCATATTCATCACACACATCATCGGGATTGATGACGTTGTATTTAGATTTTGACATTTTTTCGACTTCGCGAGAGACTTTGAAAGAAGCCCTATCAGAAGCCCCATCCATCTTCTCCAAAGGGGAAGTGACGGCACTGTATAAACTTCCGTCTTGCAGAATGAATTTGGCGTCTTTGAATTCTGGTCGCCATTGTTTAAAACCTTCGATGTCTAACTCGTTGGACGTGTTGACTAAATTGACGTCGGCGTGCACAGAAACTGGCTCATATCTAGGAGATTTCCAAACACCTTTTATTTCTTCATAATTAAATGATATTTTAATTTCATTTTGAATAGACTTAATAATATCTTTAAATAACTTATTTTCTTTACCATTCACAACGTCTTTATAAATGTCATTTGAAATTGCTAAAAAAACAGGTCTTGGTTTATCAATTGGTAATGAGTCATTATATTCTTTATCTTCAATAAAATTAAAAGTCAACATAAATCCATTCACAAACGCACTTTCCCCTAAAATCATGCCTTGATTAATCATCCTTTGAAAAGGCTCTTCAACGCTTAAAAATCCACGGTCTTTTAAAAACTTAGTCCAAAATCTTGAATACAACAAATGTCCTGTGGCATGTTCGCTTCCACCAACATACAGTTTGACATTTTGCCAATAGTCTAATGCTTCTTGAGAGGCAAACACCTCATCGCGATGTTCTGTTTCCATATAGCGAAACATATACCACGAACTGCCCGCCCAACCTGGCATGGTGTTGAGCTCTAGAGCCCCACCTAGCCTCCCCAAAGGGGAGGAATTCTCAAATGTTTCTTGTGATACTACTTCTGCTGTATCGCCATATTGGAGCCAGTGCCATTTTTTGGCTCTGCCTAAAGGTGGTTCGCCATCTTCGGTGGGCAAATATTTTTCAACCTCTGGCAATTCTAATGGCAAATGTTTTTCCTCTATCATTTTGGGCAATCCATTTACATAATACACAGGAAAGGGTTCACCCCAATAGCGTTGCCGAGAAAACACCGCATCGCGTAATCTATAATTGGTTTTGGCTTGGCCAACACCTTTGTCTTCTAAGGCTTGAATTGCAACTTTTATCGCCTTTTTAATAGGCAAATCATTTAAAAAGTCTGAATTGGTAATCAGCGTATTGTCTTTTTCTCCAAAGGCTGCTTTTGAAATATCTGTGTCTTTAAAGATATTAGGAATAGGAAGATCAAAATGCTTAGCAAAATCGTAATCCCGTTGATCGCCACAAGGCACAGCCATCACAGCACCAGTGCCATAACCTGCCAATACATAATCGCCAATCCAAATCGGAATAGGCTGTTTGGTCAACGGATGTTCAGCATAAGCCCCTGTAAACACACCACTGATGGTTTTTACATCGGCAAGACGATCGCGTTCACTGCGTTTCGCGGTTTCTGCAATATAATTCTCAACCGCTTCTTTTTGTTCAGTCGTAGTGATTTTCTGCACCAATTCGTGCTCTGGTGCAAGCGTCATAAATGAAACACCAAAAATGGTGTCAGGTCTTGTAGTGAAGACTTCAATGATATCGTTATGTTCTTTCACTGCAAACTTTACCTGAGAACCTATTGACTTCCCTATCCAATTCCGTTGTGATTCCTTGATAGAATCTGACCAATCTAAATTCTCTAAACCTTGTAGCAAACGCTCTGCATAAGCAGAAATACGCATACTCCATTGTTTCATTTTTTTACGCTCTACTGGATGACCGCCACGTTCTGATAAGCCGTTAACAATTTCGTCATTAGCCAAAACTGTGCCGAGTGCAGGACACCAATTCACTTCCGTTTCAGCCAAATAAGTCAAGCGATATTGAAGTAAAATCTTCTCTTTTTTGTCATCAGAAAATCCTTTCCAATCTTCAGCTGAAAATGCTGTAGTATCTTCATCACAAGCCACATTAAGATTTGCATTGCCCTGTTTTTTAAATACTTTGACCAAATCATCAATAGGTTTGGCTTTTTGTTCGTCAAAATCGTAATACGATTCAAACAATTGAATAAAAATCCACTGCGTCCAACGGTAATATTTCGGGTCGCTCGTACGAACTTCTCTATCCCAATCAAATGAAAATCCAATGCGGTCAAGCTGTTTACGATAGCGTTTAATATTAGCTTCGGTTGTTTTCGCTGGATGTTGACCTGTTTGAATAGCATACTGTTCGGCTGGCAATCCAAACGAATCATAACCTTGTGGATGCAACACATTGTAGCCTTGATGACGTTTGTAGCGTGCATAAATATCACTGGCAATATAGCCCAACGGATGCCCAACGTGCAAACCCGCTCCCGATGGATACGGAAACATATCCAAAACATAAAACGGTTTTTTAGATTCTTGGTTTTCTGATGGTTGTAGAGCTTTAAAGGTTTTATTTTCAGCCCAAAACTTCTGCCATTTCGCTTCGATGTCTTTAAATTGATATGCCATAATATCCACAAAATTTTCCTTGCAAAAGTAAGGTTTTAAAAAGAAAATAAAACCCCAAAATATATTGTAATTATTTGGGGCTTCCACTGACATAGCTAAGCTATTGCCAGTGTCGGGCTTTCGGCAGTCGCTTTGCCACGCTTATGGCGTGTCAAGAGCTCCAACAATGCCTCAATCCCTAAGCCAGCCTTTTTCACTAAAAAATCGATTACGTATTATCCTAACTCAATAACAGTTATTTCAGGCCAAATTCCAACGCGACCAGGATAAGCTATATAGCCAAAACCGCGATTGACATTGATAAGTCGCTTATTGTGTTTGTAAATCCCAGCCCATTGTTTATAGCGATATTGCACTGGACTCCACTTGAGCCAACCTGGTATTTCTATGCCAAATTGCATACCATGTGTGTGACCGCTTAATGTGATTTGAAAGTTTTTAGGATGATTTTTTACTACTTCATCCCAATGCGATGGATCGTGACTCATCAATATTTTAAAGTCTTCAGGGTTTAAGTTATGTGATGCTTTATCAATATCGCCATATTTCACAAATCCGCCTTTACCCCAATTTTCTACACCAACAATATGAAGTTTTTCTCCTGCTTTTTCAATACTTACATTTTCATTTCTCAGCATTTTCCAACCCATTTGCTTATGAATATTAAGCAATTGATTAAAATTTTTGGTTTTGTCAGCTTCGGTGTCCCAATCGTGATAATCGCCATAATCGTGATTTCCTAAAACTGAATAAATCCCAATTTTAGCTTGAAGTTGATTAAAAACATCAAACCAATTATTCATTTCACTAGCAAGGTTGTTCACCAAATCACCCGTAAAACAAATAATATCAGCATTCTGAGCATTAATCAAATCGATGCCGTATTTCACCTTGTCTTTATTATCAAAGCTTCCTGAATGTATGTCGCTGATTTGCAACACTTTAAATCCTTTAAATGCTTGTGGTAAATCATCAAACTCCAGTTTATATTTTAAAACTTTATAGTTGTATTTTCCTTGATACATCCCGTATAAAAGCGATAAAAATGGAATAGCACTCACCCCAAGTGCTAATTGACTTACAAATTTTCGTCTTGATGGAAAACTTTTTTTAGAAGACGGAAAGATTAACCGATAGATATAGCGAAATATTCTCGTGATATCTTCGGCAAACATAAAAATTAGAAGCCCAATTTTTAGAGTTATTACACTTAAAAATAAACCAATAAACAAATCCCTTGGCTGTCCAAATGTGCCACCTTGAACTTTAGCAAAAAAGCTACCAATCATCAATCCATAAACCAATAAGCTGACAACGATGTAAATAATTGTTGCTTTCAATTTTGAAAATAAACGTCTAAAAGCTTGTAGTGCGTAAACTTCAATAATCAATAAAATACTAATGCCAATAATCCAACCCATAAGTTATGAAGCTTCTTCCATATAGTCTTCTATAGGATTGCATGAGCAGATTAAATTTCTATCGCCATAACCTTCATCAACTCTTCTAATTGAAGGCCAAAATTTGTTATCGGCAACATAATCTAATGGAAATGCCGCTTGCTGTCTGGAATAACTGAATTGCCATTCATCTGCGGTTAACATCGCTTGGGTATGCGGTGCATTAGTTAACAAATTGCCATCATCTTCTGGTTGGCATTCATCAATTTCTTTTCTTATGCTAATCATGGCATCGCAAAAGCGATCGAGTTCTGCTTTGCTTTCGCTTTCAGTAGGTTCAATCATCATTGTGCCAGCAACGGGAAACGACACAGTGGGCGAATGAAAACCGTAATCGATCAAACGTTTAGCGATATCTTTCACTTCAATACCATTTTTCTTAAATGGTCTGCAATCTATAATCATTTCGTGAGCAGCTCGTCCGCATTCGCCAGCATATAAGGTTGGATAATATTCTTTTAATCGCTCTTTGACATAATTGGCATTTAAAATGGCAACTTCTGTAGATCGTCTTAAGCCTTCTTCACCAAGCATTCTGATATAGGCGTAAGAAATGATACAAACAAAAGCAGAACCCCAAGGTGCAGCTGAAACTGCAGAAATTGCATTCTCACCACCAGTATGAATTAACGGATTACTTGGCAAAAACGGTGCTAATTGTTTAGCCACACAAATTGGTCCAACGCCTGGTCCACCACCACCGTGTGGAATGGCAAAGGTTTTGTGTAAATTCAAATGGCAAACATCAGCACCAATAACTCCAGGACTGGTCAAGCCCACTTGAGCGTTCATATTAGCACCATCCATATAAACTTGCCCACCATATTGATGAATACAGTCTGTAATTTCTTTAATGCTTGACTCAAACACACCGTGAGTAGATGGATAAGTGACCATCAATGCAGCTAAATCATTTTTGTATTTTTCAGCTTTTACTTTTAAATCATCAACATCAATATTGCCTTTTTCCGTTGATTTGACAACCACGACTTTCATTCCCGCCATAACTGCACTTGCAGGATTGGTGCCGTGAGCTGAAGATGGTACTAAACAAATATGCCTATGACCTTCATCTCTGGATTGATGATAAGCACGTATCACCATTAAGCCTGTATATTCACCTTGAGCACCAGAATTAGGCTGTAAAGATGTCGCAGAAAAACCGGTGATTTCAGTTAAATATTTTTTTAAATCAGCAAGTATTTGATGATAGCCTTGGGCTTGATCAACAGGAACATAAGGATGCAAATTTCCCCATTTAGGATTGCTCAATGGTAACATTTCAGTAGCGGCATTTAGCTTCATTGTGCAAGACCCAAGAGAAATCATAGAATGGTTAAGCGATAAATCTTTGCGTTCTAAAGATTTAATATAACGCATCAATTCCGTTTCTGAATGGTAAGTATTGAAAACAGAGCTTAGTAAATAATCTGTAGTTCGGTTAAGATGATGTTTTGTAATGATATCAAAATTTTCTAATTTATTGATGACAACATCTTTTGCTGATTTATATTCCTTAAAAACTTTTAAAATTGCATTCAAGTCTTCAATTGAAGTCGCTTCGTTAATAGAAATACAAACCGATTCTGCATCAGGATAATAAAAGTTGATCTGATGTTTTTCGGCTATCGCTTTAACTTTTTTAGCATTTGCTTTTAGTAAAAGCGTGTCAAAATAGGCTTCATTGGCTTGAAAAATACCAAGACGCTCTATAGCATCAGCAAGGTTTGCGGTTTTTTGATGAATTTGTTTGGCAATAAATTCTAAACCTTTTGGACCGTGATAAACCGCATACATGCCTGCCATAACAGCCAAAAGCACTTGAGCAGTACAAATATTAGAAGTCGCACGGTCGCGTTTAATGTGTTGCTCTCTGGTTTGTAAAGCCATTCTCAAACCACGATTGCCATCCATATCTTTGGTTACGCCAATAATACGACCTGGGATTTGTCTTTTATAGTCTTCTTTGGTGGCATAGTAAGCTGCGTGTGGTCCGCCATAGCCCAAAGGAATGCCAAATCGTTGAGTTGTGCCGACCACAACATCAACACCCCAACTGCCAGGAGCTTCAAGCAACACCAAACTCATCAAGTCTGCTGCTACAACGGTTTTGATGTCAAGTGTTTGAGCTTTTTCTACAAAGCTTTTAAAATTATAAACTTGTCCTGTTTTGCCAGGATATTGTAAAAACGCTCCAAAGTAATCTTCAGAAAAATCAAAGTCTTCGTGACGACCGACGATGAGCTTTATATTTTGCGGCTGTGCTCGAGTTTGCAAAACCGCCAAAGTTTGTGGGAAAACGTCTTCAGAGACAAAGAATTTTTGAGCTTTTTGTTTCTTTTTTGCTCTTGACCTAACGGCAAACAACATACTCATAGCTTCTGCAGCAGCTGTGGCTTCATCGAGTAGCGACGCATTAGCTATTTTCATGCCTGTTAAATCACTGACTACGGTTTGAAAATTCAACAAAGCTTCTAACCGACCTTGGGCAATTTCGGCTTGGTAAGGCGTGTAAGCAGTGTACCAACCTGGATTTTCAAGAACATTTCTTTGAATGACCGCTGGCAAAATAGCTTCATGATATCCTAATCCGATATAGGTTTTAAAATGTTGATTTTTTTCAGCTAAAGCATTGATATATTGACTAAATTGATGTTCACTCATGGCTTCTGGCAAGTTGAGCGATTGTTTTAGCCTGATGTTGTCTGGTAGGGTTTCAAAAATCAACTCTTCAATTGAAGAAACGCCTATGGTTTTGAGCATATCGTTGTAGTTTTCACCACGCGGACCGATATGTCTATTGGCAAATACCGAAGTGTTCATACGTATCAAATTAGGTTTTTGCAAAAGTAAGATTTTTCACACAAAACACTTGTTAAATACTAACACACATTCGTTAAGATTTACAACACTCTTTGAATTAATGTATTTTTGATTTATGAAATTTTTTAAAGCTCTATTTCGGTTTTATATCAATTCAAGTATTCACGTGGCTTTGGCAGTTGTTGCCTTGTTGGTTTTTACATGTCTGCAATTTAAAATCACTTTTGATTATGGCTTGAAGAGTTTTGTGTTTTTTGGCTCAGTAACAGGCTATAATTTTGTAAAATACGCCCCAGTTGCCAAGTTGCATCACCGAAGTTTGACCAATCAATTACGGCAAATTCAAATCTTTTCGTTTTGTTGCTTTTTAGGTTTATGTGTCTCGGCTTTTTTTGTGAATTATAAAGTGCTTTTTGTTTGTGGAGTTTTAGGGCTTCTGACTTTACTGTATGCTATTCCCATTCAAAATAAAAATTTAAGAGAAACTTCTGTGTTAAAGGTGTTTATCATTGCATTGATTTGGGCCACGGTAAGTTTTGTGTTGCCTTTTTTACAAGAAAATGCTTTGGCAAATAATATCAATTCAATGTGGTGGTTCAACTACACTGAGCGTTTTATTTGGATATTATTATTAATGATTCCCTTTGAAATTAGAGATGTGCGTTTTGATGAAACTTATCTCAAAACTTTAGTCAGTATTTTTGGAATACCTAAAATTAAAATGATTTCAGTTTTAGTTTTAATTGCATTAGCAACACACAAATATTTTGGTAATAGTTATCAACACAATTTGACATACATCATCATTTATATGTCACTTACGGGATTTATCTTGGCTTCAAAAAAAGTTCAAAAACCGTATTTTGCTTCGTTTTGGGTAGAGGCTTTGCCTATTTTTTGGGTAATTACTTGGTATCTATTTAACGTGAGTTCGATATAAATTACAATAAAATACAGATATTTAATCATTTGTCATGTTGATAGAGCGAAGCATGAGCGATGAGACATCTCAGTAGGATGAGATTTCTCCTCATTCTTCGTTCGAAATGACAAAATTTGCTTACAAAAAGATGCAATCATCTGATTTACAGCTTTCAATAAATCTAACTCACGTTACTTAACCTTTGATTTTTTGTTTTGCTCTTTTACATATTTTTCAAGAGCCATTGTCATAGAAGGTGTTTTGGGTGTAGGAGCTTTAATGTCTATTTTTAAGCCTTTCTCTTTGGCAGCTTTTAAAGTAGAGTTTCCAAAGACAGCAATTTTAGTATCTTTTTGCTCATAATCTGGAAAGTTTTCGTAAAGTGATTTGATACCGCTTGGGCTAAAAAACACGAGAATATCGTAAAAAACATCTTTTAAGTCCGATAAATCGCTTACCACGGTTTTGTAAAAAATACCGCGTTTCCAATCTACACCAATTTTATCGAGTTGTTGTGGAATAACAGGTTTTAATACATCAGACGATGGCAATAAAAACTTCTCACCTGAATGTTTTTTGATGTTGACAATTAAATCTTGAAAAGTGCGTTTGCCCACATAAATTTTACGTTTTCTGTAAACCACATATTTTTGAAGATAGTAAGCCACCGCTTCACTTTGGCAAAAATATTTTAAGGTGTTAGGAATTTTGTAGCGCATTTCTTCAGCAATACGAAAAAAGTGATCCACAGCATTTCTACTCGTCAATATGATGGCAGTAAATTTTGATAAATCTATTTTTTGTTGCCTGACATCTCTACTATCTACACCTTCTACGTGAATAAATGGAATGAAATCTATTTTTACATTGAGCTTTTCTTCAAGTTCAGCATAAGGAGAATTTTCAATTTTAGGTTCAGGCTGTGAAATTAGAATTGTTTTCACTTTCATAGAGCACTAATTTTCATATTTTTAGTCAACAGCAAAGATTTTATACATAAAAAAATACGGTGCTATTTCAAGGGTGCAAAGGTATAAAATAAAATAAAACCAATGACGCATTATCAAACTAAGGTTTTTATATGCAAAAACCAACAGGCTAATCACAAAGAAAAGCCCCATTATCACTAAGCTAACATTCATAAAATTAATTGATGAAAATGGTGCATAAACTTCTAAAATCAGAAAAGGAAGTCCTAAAAAAATGGCATAAGACCAAATTGTCAACTTATAAAACAAATAATAGTTTAAAAATGAACTATTACAAAATGAAAAATTCACAAATTTTTCAAAATAATATTTAACGGTTGAAAACAAGCCTAAGATGATAAAAACAATCAAAACATTTAAAAAAGAATTCAAATTTAAACCAATATCTATTCCTTCTTTTTGAATATATAAATAAACAAATTGTGCCAATACAAGATGAGAAAGTATAAAAATTAAAATTTCAAAATTTGTAACATATCGCAATTCTTTCAGTTTATCAGAAAAATAGGTTTCTGAAAAAACAAGCTTTACAAATTGAATATATTTGATGCTATACAACTGCTTAATCAACACAAAGCCAATAAGTAATAAAACAAAACTTAAGGTAAACCAATCATAAGAAACAGATTCTCTAAGCATAACAAATTGTAAGTCTTGACAAAATTACGCCAAATCTCAAGCAACAAAGAAATTCTATATAGAATATTGTTTTATTTTTGTTTTTTTATGTGCTTTTGCTATGCCTGAAAGAATTGTTATTATTCCGACTTACAACGAAATCGAAAATATCGAAAGAGTTGTCAGAAATGTTTTTGCTCAAGATGTAAATTTTCACATTCTAATTGTTGATGATAGCTCGCCTGATGGCACTGCTGATAGAGTAAAAACACTTCAAGAAGAATACCCCGAGCGTTTAAATTTGCTTGTAAGAACAAAAAAAGAAGGTTTAGGTCGGGCGTATATTGCAGGTTTTAAATGGGCATTGAATCACAATTACGATTATATTTTTGAAATGGATGCCGACTATTCACACAACCCAAATGATTTGATTCGACTGTACAACGCTTGTTTCAAACAAGGTGCAGATTTGTCGATTGGCTCAAGATATTCAAAAGGTGTCAACGTCATCAACTGGCCAATGAATCGCGTGCTTTTGTCTTGGATAGCATCATGGTATGTCAGGGTTGTTACTCAAATACCTATTTGCGATACCACAGCTGGTTTTGTCTGTTACCACAGAAGTGTTCTTGAAAAAATCAATTTTGATAAAATTAAATTTGTAGGTTATGCTTTTCAAATTGAAATGAAATATAAAGCTTACAAACTTGGTTTTGATTTAAAAGAAGTCCCTATAATTTTCACCGATAGAACCAAAGGAAAATCAAAAATGGACAAACGCATTATTTGGGAAGCTGTTTTAGGCGTCATCAATCTCAGGCTAAAAAGTATATTTTTTAAACAAAAGTTCAATTAATTATGGCTTATCTGATCAAAAATGCTCAAATCGTAAATGAACAAAGTATTTATACCGCTGATATTTATATCGAAAATGACACTATCCAACGAATTGATAAAAATATCCATCTCGAAAAAAATCATCAGCTCATTGATGCCAACGGTCAATATCTGATTCCAGGTGCTATAGATGATCAAGTCCATTTTAGAGAACCGGGATTAACCCATAAAGAAACTATAAAAACAGGCTCTTTAGCTGCAGTAGCTGGTGGCATTACGTCTTTTATGGAAATGCCCAACACCAATCCGCAAACCGTAACGCATCAGCGTTTAGAAGAAAAATTTGCAATGGCCGCAAAGTCATCTTATGCTAATTATTCCTTTAAATTTGGAGGAACAAATGACAACTTAGAAGACATCAAAAAAATCAACCCCAAAACTACCGCTGGACTGAAGTTATTTCTCGGCTCTTCTACGGGAAATATGTTGGTTGATGATTGGAAAGTTTTGGAAGAGATTTTTAAACACTCTCCTGTTATTATTTCAACACATTGCGAAGATGAAGACACCATCAAGAAAAATATGGAAATCTATAAAGTTAGATACGGCGATGATATACCAGTCAAATATCATCCAAAAATCAGAAGTGAAGAAGCCTGCTACTTATCGTCATCTCGAGCGGTAGAATTAGCTAAAAAAACTGACGCCAGATTGCACGTTTTTCACCTATCAACAGCCAAAGAAACGCATCTTTTTGACTCGGATATTCCCTTAGAGAAAAAGAAAATCACTTCAGAAGTTTGCATTCACCATTTGTGGTTTTCAGACGAAGATTATGCCGAAAAAGGCACGCACATCAAGTGGAATCCCGCCATAAAAACCGCTCAAGACCGAGACCAATTACTCAAAGCCTTGCTTGACAACAAAATCGACGTCTTAGCCACAGACCACGCACCGCATACTTTAGAAGAAAAAAATCAAGTTTACACCAAAGCTCCAAGCGGTGGTCCGTTAGTGCAACACGCCATACCTGCTTTGCTTGAGTTTTTTCATCAAGGCAAAATCAGACTTGAAGATATTGTTCAAAAGTTTTGTCACAATCCAGCTTTACTGTTTGACGTGCATAAACGCGGATTTATAAAAGAAGGCTACAAGGCAGATTTAGTTTTATTGAACACCAAAAAATCTTGGACCATTACAAAAGATAATATTTTATACAAATGCGGTTGGTCTCCTTTTGAAGGCACAACTTTTCAATCACAAATAGAAAAAACCTTTGTCAACGGACAATTGATTTACGATAATTTTAAATTTAATGATATTAAAAATGCACAACGCCTTGAATTTGATAGATAGAAAATATATCTGTGTTTTAACTTTAGCGATTTTTGTTGTTTGGTCTTGCAGCGATGTTCAAAAACAAACCAAACCTGACAAGTTGCTCTCTCAAGATAAAATGGTAGAAATTTATACAGATATGCTGATATTAGATGGGGTTTACAGAACAAATTCTAAAAAATTTGAAACTTACGGAATAGAACCAACGGAGCATATTTATAACAAATTTGATATCGACAGTTTGACTTTAGCTCAAAATATGAATTATTACAATTTAGATTTTGAAGCCAATATAAAAATATACGAACAGGTTCAAAAAAATATTGAAGCACAAAAACAAATCATAGATTCTATAGATCGCGTCAATGATAGCTTAAGACGTCTCAAGACCGAAACCCGAAAACCTATGCTCAAAGACAGCATTTCACTATCCAAAAAAATGATGAAGGTTGATTAAAAAAAACTTTATGACCAAAATATCTGGATTTTCAAAATTGACTAAAGCCGAAAAAATTGATTGGGTTTGTAAACAATATTTACAAGGTCAAGACCAAGCCAAATCAATTTTAAAACAATATTGTAATTCTGACAAAAAGCTCCAAAAACTTCACGATGAGTTTGCTGAAAACACCGTTTCAAACTATTATTTGCCATTTGGCTTAGCTCCAAATTTCATTATAGATGATCAAGTTTATTGCATTCCTATGGCGATAGAAGAAAGTTCTGTGGTGGCGGCAGCAAGCAAAGCCGCGAAATTTTGGGGAAACAAAGGTGGTTTTAAAACACAAGTTCTTGGCACCACCAAGGTTGGGCAAGTACATTTTAGTTGTCAAAGTGAATATCATCAACTTAAAGATGCATTTGAAAAACACAAGGCTCAATTTTTTGAAGACGCAAGCGACATCACTAAAAATATGAAAAGGCGTGGCGGTGGCATTAAAAACATTGAGCTGGTCAATAAAACTGATCAACTTGAGCATTATTATCAGTTGCATTGCACATTTGAAACGGTTGATGCTATGGGTGCCAACTTCATCAATTCTTGTTTAGAACAATTTGGCAAAACCCTTGAAAAAATAGCACACCATTTAAACGTTGAAGTCATTATGTGCATTTTATCTAATTATGTACCAGAATGCACCGTGCGTGCTGAAGTCTCTTGCCCGATTGAAGACTTGGCAACCAATGCTGAAGACAGCAAAAATTTTGCACGCCGATTTAAACAAGCCATCGATATTGCTAATGTTGAGCCTTATCGTGCTGTAACACATAACAAAGGTATTATGAACGGTATTGATGCTGTGGTTTTGGCTACAGGAAATGATTTTAGAGCCGTTGAAGCTGGCGTTCACGCTTACGCCGCTAAAGACGGTCAATATAAAAGTTTGACCCACGTCAATATTGAGAATAATCGATTTAAATTCTGGATTGAAGTTCCTATAGCAGTTGGTACCGTTGGCGGTTTAACCAGTCTTCATCCCTTAGTTAAAGTGGCTTTATCTATACTGGGCAATCCATCGGCTGAGCAACTGATGCGTATCATTGCTGTTGCTGGTTTGGCACAAAACTTTGGTGCTGTAAATTCTTTGGTAACCGACGGCATTCAAAAAGGTCATATGAAAATGCATTTATTAAACATTTTGAATCAATTTGACGCCACGAATAGCGAAAAAGCTCAAGCTATAGAATATTTTAAAACCCATTCAGCCACGCATAATGCGGTTGTAGATTTTATCAATAGAATTCGGTCTTAAATGCAAACGCAAAACTTTTACAGTCACGGCAAACTTTTACTCACAGGAGAATATGTTGTTTTAGATGGTGCAAAAGCCTTAGCCTTGCCTTGTAAATTAGGACAATCTTTAAGTGTTAAAAGCATTTCTGGTCGCCAAAATCAATGGATAAGCTATTTAAAAAATGCTCAGGTTTGGAAAACAATTGATTTTGATTTAAAAGAAATTCTTGAGAATAAAACAAGCGATAATTTTAAAACCCGATTATTTCAAATTTTAAAAATTATATATCAGGAAAAACCCGAATTGTTTGAAAAAACTTATGCGTTTTCAACCCGATTAGAATTTAATAACAATTGGGGTCTCGGTTCATCTTCCACATTGATTAATAATTTGGCACAATGGTCAAAAATTGACCCTTATTTTCTATTGGAGCAAAGCTTTGGCGGAAGTGGATACGACATTGCTGCAGCTCAACAACAACAACCTTTTATATATCAAAGGCTTGATGGAAAGGTAACAACACAATCAGTTGAAATTTCTGAGCAACTCAAACCCTTTATCTACTTTATTTATTTGAACCAAAAACAAAACAGTCGAGAAGCCATTTCAAATTATCTAAAAAACTCAAAGTCTGAACGAACTCAAAATATTGAAAAAATATCAAATTTAACGCTTTCCATAATTCATTCATCTGATTTAAAAGAATTTGAAAACCACCTCAAAACACACGAAGAAATTATTTCAAAAATCATAAATCAAACTCCTATTCAAAAATTAAAATTTAGAGATTACACCTCTGGGATAGTTAAAAGCCTTGGTGCTTGGGGTGGCGATTTTGTTTTAGTAACCGCACAAAACGAAGAAGACTTAGAATATTTTCGGCTAAAAGGCTATGATATTATTTATAAATATGATGAACTTGCATACTAATACTTGACCGGTCATAATATTGGTATAAATTATCAACTTCATCAAAACCCGTTTATAACTTTCAAATTTTTCAACACAATTTTTGAACTCTATTTTATAAATTTACCTCAAACTTCAGCAACCTATGTATATCATTTTTGACACCGAAACCACAGGCTTACCCAAACGCTTTAACGCCCCAATTTCTGATGTTGACAACTGGCCAAGAGCAGTTCAAATTGCCTGGCAAGTTCACGACCAATGGGGTAAACTCATCGAACATCAAGATTTTTTAATTCAGCCTGAAGGTTTTGATATTCCTTACGATTCCGAAAAAATTCACGGCATTTCAACCACCTTAGCTCATCAAGAAGGCAAACCCTTAAAAGATGTTTTACAAGCTTTTAATGAAGCCTTAAAAAAAGCTCGATTTGTAGTCGGTCAAAATGTGGATTTTGACATCAATATTATGGGTGCTGAGTTTTATCGCTCAGAAATTGAAAGTCCTTTGGCAGAAATGCAAGTTCTGGATACCTGCACAGAAAAAACAGCCAAACTCTGTCAAATTCCTGGCGGTCGTGGCGGTGGTTTTAAATTGCCAACCCTAACAGAACTTCACCAATTTCTGTTTAACGAACCTTTTAATGAAGCCCATAATGCCACAGCAGATGTTGAAGCCACAGCAAGATGTTTTTTAGAATTGCTCAGAAAAGCACATTATTCTGAAAATCAACTCATGGCAGAAGCTGGCTACATTACCGAATTTCAAAACAAACATCCTGAACCCTTTCAGCTTATTGGTTTAAAGCATACAAACCTTGAAAAGGCTTCTAAAAAACTTGAAGAACAACAAAAACCCGACGAAATTGAAAAACCGAGTCAGAAAGATTTAGATGAAAACTTAAAAACCCTTTCAGACGAAACCTTTGTACATCTACATAACCATAGTCAATTTTCAATTTTACAATCCACAATATCGGTTCAAGATTTAATTGAAGCAGCTTCAAAAAACAACATGCCAGCGGTTGCACTAACCGACCACGCCAATATGATGGGTGCTTTTCATTTTGTCAATGCCGCTAAAGCACACAATAAAGCTTTAACCGAAAAACAACAAGACCAATCAGTTAAGCCAATTATCGGTTGCGAATTTTTTGTATGTGAAAATCATTTAGACAAAAGTCATAAGGACAACGGCTATCAAATTGTGATGCTCGCCAAAAACAAAAAAGGCTATCACAACTTGGCTAAAATGTCTTCTATCGCTTATACCAAAGGCTTTTATTATGTCCCCAGAATTGACAAAACCATCATAGAACAATACAAAGATGATATCGTTGTGTTGTCTGGAAACCTCTATGGCGAAATTCCTTCAAAACTATTGAATGTTGGCGAAAATCAAGCTGAAGAAGCCTTATTGTGGTGGAAAGAACAATTTGGCGATGATTTTTATATCGAACTCAACAGGCATCAACAAGAAGATGAAGACCGTGCTAATCAAAGTTTAATCAAATTAGCCCAAAAGCACGATGTAAAATTAGTAGCCACCAATAATGTGTATTATGAAAATCAAGAAGATGCCAACGCTCACGATATTTTATTATGCGTAAAAGATGGCGAAAAACAATCTACACCCATTGGTCGAGGTCGTGGTTATCGCTATGGTTTGCCCAACGATAAGTATTATTTCAAGTCAGCTGAAGAGATGAAAAATCTTTTTAAAGATTATCCTGAAGCGATTACACACACTAAAGAAATTGCCGATAAAATTGAATTTTATGATTTAGTGAGAGAGGTGTTATTACCTGCTTTTGAAATTCCAGAAGAGTTTAAAGATAAAAAAGACGCTGAAGACAAAGGCAAACGAGGCGAAAATGCCTACCTCAAACACATCACTTATCAAGGTGCAAAAGAACGCTATGGCGACATTACTAAAGACATCAAAGAACGTCTTGATTTTGAGCTTTCCGTCATTGCCAAAACAGGATATCCAGGCTATTTTTTGATTGTAGAAGATTTAATTCGTGAAGCTCGAAAAATGGGCGTTTCCGTTGGACCAGGCCGTGGTTCTGCAGCTGGTAGTGCCGTAGCCTATTGTCTAAAAATCACCAATATAGATCCTATAAAATACGATTTACTGTTTGAGCGGTTTTTAAATCCGGAGCGAGTCAGCATGCCTGATATTGATATTGATTTTGACGATGAAGGCCGAAGTAAAGTGTTGAATTATGTCATCGACAAATACGGCGAAAATCAAGTTGCTCAAATCATCACTTATGGCACAATGGCAGCTAAATCTGCTATCAGAGACACCGCTCGTGTTTTAGATTTACCTCTTTACGAAGCTGACAGAATTGCCAAATTGGTGCCTGATATGACCAAACTTTCTAAAATTTTTGGTAAAGACGAAAAAGAACTCAAAGCTAATTTTAGAAGTGAAGATGTTGATAAAATTATGCAGTTGCTCCAACTCAGCGAAAACGGAGACGAACAAGCCGAAACTGTCAATCAAGCCAGAATTATTGAAGGTTCTGTCAGAAATACAGGAACTCACGCTTGTGGCGTTATCATTACACCCGATGATATCACAAAATTTGTTCCCATAGCAACTGCTAAAGACTCAGACTTGTATGTTACTCAGTTTGATAACAATGTAGTTGAATCTGCTGGTTTGCTAAAAATGGATTTTTTAGGACTCAAAACCTTAACCCTAATTAAAGACACCGTTAAAATTGTAAAAGCAAAACACGGTAAAGATTTAGACCCAGAACAATTTCCGCTTGATGATGAAAAAACCTACGAGCTTTTTCAACGCGGCCAAACTGTTGGTATTTTTCAATACGAATCGCCAGGTATGCAAAAGCATATGAAAGACCTCAAGCCTACTGTTTTTGAAGATCTTATCGCTATGAATGCACTATATAGACCTGGACCAATGGAATACATTCCGAGTTTTATCAAGCGTAAACACGGCGATGAAGAAATCACTTACGATTTACCTGTGATGCAAGAAATTTTAGAAGAAACCTACGGCATCACGGTTTATCAAGAGCAAGTGATGTTGCTTTCACAAAAATTAGCCGATTTTACCAAAGGCGAAGCTGATATTTTGCGAAAAGCTATGGGTAAAAAGAAAAAAGACGTGTTGGCAAAGCTAAAACCTCAATTCATTAACCAAGCAAAATCTAAAGGTTTTGAAGAAAAAAAACTTGAAAAAATATGGAAAGATTGGGAAGCTTTTGCCAGTTATGCGTTTAACAAATCGCACTCAACTTGCTATGCCTTTGTGGCTTATCAAACCGCTTATCTCAAAGCTCACTATCCTGCTGAATATATGGCTGCGGTATTGTCAAACAATATGAGCGATATCAAAAAAGTGACGTTTTTTATGGAAGAATGTCGCCGTATGGGTGTTCCTGTTTTAGGACCTGACGTGAATGAATCGTTTTATAAGTTTTCAGTCAATAAAGACAATGCCATTCGATTTGGCATGGGTGCTATTAAAGGCGTTGGGCGAAATGCCGTAAAAACCATTGTCGATAATCGGAAAGAAGATGGTGAATACAAATCTATATTCGATTTGGCAAAACGTATAGATTTGAGAGTAGCCAACAAAAAAGCCTTTGAAAGCTTGGCTTATGCTGGTGCATTTGATAATCTTGGCAATGTTCACCGTGCACAATTTTTTCACAAATCCGATGAATCTGAACAAACTTTTATCGAAAAGATACTCAAATATGCTTCACGGTATCAAGAAAACAAAAACTCAGCTCAAGTCAGTTTATTTGGCGATGCCAGCGAAGTTCAAATTCCTGAACCAGAAGTACCGCCTTGCGAACCTTGGCATAATATGAAAACTTTAAAAGCCGAAAAAGAAGTGGTTGGTCTATTTCTTTCTGCTCACCCTTTAGACGATTTTAAACTCGAACTCAAACATTACTGCAATACTGATTTACAAGCTTTTTCTCACCTTGAAGATTATATCGATAAAGAAATAAAAATTGCTGGCGTGATAACTGATGTGAACCACAGAGTGAGCAAAAATGGCAAAGGTTATGCTGTTTTTATTTTAGAAGATTACAAAGACAGTCACGAATTTAGAATTTTTGGTGAAGAATATCTCAGAAACAGACATTATTTAATACCTGATCATTTTGTGCATTTAAAAATACAACTATCTCAATTCACCAATCGCGATACAGGTGAACCAGGAAAGATTAATATTAAATACTTGTCTTTTAAGCAGTTACAAGATGTTATATCTGATTTTACTAAGAAAATACAACTGCAATTAGACATCAATTCAATTGAAGACAAACAAATTGACAAGCTCAATGAAATTTGTAAAACTTATTCAGGCCAAAAAACTTTAGACTTTGTGATTTATGACAAAGAGGAGAAAATCAAACTCAACGCATACAGCAAAACCAGACAAGTAGAAATATCGGCTGAGCTATTGCAAAGTCTTCAACAAAACGATATCAAATACAAGTTAAACTAATTTGTAATACCGACGTATATTTATTAACAACATTATTCATCAAATTGGTTTAAGCTAAATTCAAAAAATAAACCACTGATTCCGACGAGTAATTTAAGACAATGTCTGTGTTTGCTGATGTTATAATTAAGTTAAAATACTTGTTCTTTTATGTTATTAAACAATGATAATCAGAATATTAGATTTAATCATTTCCTAACATTGATTTTTGTTTTTTTTAAAAATATATGTCATAATATTGGGCATTAAATGAAATAAAATGAAAGGGTTTAAATATATAAATTTCAGAGTTATAGCTTTTGTGGTTATTTTAGGTTTTTTAACCACGCAAAACAGTTTTGCTCAGATTATCAGTCAATATGTAGAAACCGATAGCGGGACATCCCCAAAAGGTCTCGAAATTTGGAACAACACAAGTGTAGCAATTGATTTTTCAGTTGATAATCTCATCATAGAAAAAGGAACCAATGGTGGAGCTCCAAGTTCAGATTTTACTATTGATAGTGGTGTTTTACAACCTGGAGAAGTTCTTGTTGTTGGCACCATTGACATGCAGCCTGTAGCCACTTCAAATGGTGCTTTGTTTTATGAAAAAGCTTTTACTTTTAACGGTGATGATGCTTTAGTTCTGAAACTTGGGACGACAACTACTGATGTTTTTGGAAGTCCCAATACCGATCCTGGGAGTGCTTGGGAAGGTAATGGCGTTTCAACACAAAACCAAAATATTGCATTATTAAGCAGTATTACTACTGGAGAATTAACAGGTTTCACAGATCCAAGCACAAGATTTGAAACCATCAACACTACGCCTTCAGATATTGCAAATGGTGGTTTAGATGGTTTTGGTGTTGCACCAAGCGGTACGCCACCACCATCAACTTGCTCCATATCCGATATCGGTCTTGGTAGCATCAGTTGTAACGACAACGGCACGCCTAGTGATGGCTCAGACGATATCATTTCATTTGAGCTTGATCCCACAGGGAGCAATCTCGGCACGACTTATACCGTAGAAATGACCGATAATATTGCTGGAACTGAAATAAGCACAAATCTTGCAGGTCCGTTTTCATCCTTTACAGCAACAGGAACTTATGGCACAGCAACCACATTTTATTTAGCTCCTGGCAGTGCAGGTTCAGGCGATTTAAATATATCCGTAACTGATGGTGTAGATGCAACTTGTTCGGCTACTGGCATAGTTACAGACCCTGGAAGTTGTTTGTTTGTAGTCTCTGCCATTTTTGAAGATTTTAATGATGGGGATTTTACGTCAAATCCTGTTTGGACTGGCAATACAGCAGGTTTTTCTGTCATTACTGATGCTTCTATTCCTAATGGTAATGCTACTACTACAACTGATGGTAGTTATTTAGCAAGTAATGCCAATACAGGCAATATTAGTTTAGCTGTGCAGAGTTCAGAAGTTTCAGAATGGCAATTTTCTTTAGCAACGCCTGATTTTAACCCATCTGGCTCAAATTATTTTGGAGTTGTTTTAATGGCAAGTGATCTCTTTTCTGGAGATATCACAGCAAGTAACTTTCAAGGCTATTATATTAAAATAGGAATAAATAGTTCTCCTGATCCAATAGAATTATGGCGTAAAACAGGAGCTGGACAAACAAAAGTTGGAGACTTCCCGTCAAGCCCAGATTTTAATACTGGTGCATTAAAAGACGGTTTAAACATTAGAATTACACGAAGTGATGTTGGTGAGTTTGAATTATTTTATAGCACTGGTTTTGAATATTCTACTACTCCCACAACTTCTGCTGGTACTGTAACAGATAATAATTATTCAACATCTAATTATTTTGGTGTCTTTCAAAATTTTGGTAGTCAAAGTATAAGTAGAAGAGTTTATTTAGACAACATAGATTTAGGAAGTGCATTTGTTGACTCCGACTCTAAGATTAACGCTCCAACAACACAAGTCGCATCAGGAACAATAACTGCCGATGTAGCAACAAGTGTTTCAAATTCTGTTCCTGTGTTTAAATTTGAAATCGAAGACTTAGCTACTTCTGATACTGAGGTAACAGAAGTTACGAAACTCCGCCTTGTGCCAGGAGCTAATAATACCGCATCTTGGTCTCAAGTGATTCAAGGCATAAGCATCAATAGTTCTGGTGCTGGAGGTGTTTTAGCACAAACCAATCAAAGTGTGAGTATTTCTGATACAGGAATCATTGTTGATATTTTAGATAACACAGGCACAGAAATGACTGTTCCTAATGGTGTTGCTCAAGAATATACCATAAATGTTTTTTTAAAAGATTCAGGTATTACTGACCAAGAAGTGATTCAGTTTGCCATTCCAAGTAGTTCAATAAATTGGCAAACTGCAGCTGGAAGCTCTCAATTTGCACCAAGTTTTACCCCTATTGAGGGCAACACTTTCACCATAGATGTTAATGGAATTCAATACAGTTTTATTTCTCAGCCCACTAATGCTAATGTAAACTTAGGTATGCCAACCGATGTTAAAATTGCTTATGTAGATAACAATAATAATATAGATTTAACATATGCATCATTCACAAGTGATGTTTCAATTACTTCAAGTGGAACTTTGCAAGGGACAACTCTAACAGCTACGCCAATTGGCAATGTAGTAACCTTTGATGGTAGCAGTATAATTCATACCGTTGTAGAAAATAATGTTACATTAACAGCCACATCAACCGCAGCTGGATTTCCTGCAAATCTTGTAAGTAATGCTTTTGACATCATCTCTGCACCCGAATTATTGATCACAGAAATTGCTGATCCAAGTGATATTGCTGAGGCTAAATATGTTGAGATTTTTAATGCAGGTGTTACGGCAATAGATTTCAGTTCATCAGATTTCTTTTTAACAAGAGAAGCCAATGCTGGCAATAATTATGAAATCAATCAGCTTACAGGTGTTTTGCCTCCGAAGGGATATTACATCATTTCAAATCAATCCTCAACTGAATTTAGCTCAACTTATAATGGTGCAACAACTGATATAGATGCTATTGCTTTAGGCAATGGCAATGATACTTACATTTTATCAACATCTGGTGCTAATCCTACAGAAGCCATCAACACACAATTTGATGTGTATGGCGAGATAGGCATCAATGGGTTTACAGGAACAAATTCAGGGCTTTCAGAAAATACAGACGGAACTGCTAACGACGAACCTTGGGAATACGAAGACAGCAGAGCCTACAGACTCAATCCTGATGTTAAATTTGCTAACACTATCTGGACAAGTTCAGAATGGGTGGTTGATCCTGATGGGGCAAATACTACTGATATGACACCTGGTTACGGCGATCAAGATTATGTTTATGTTGATGATACATCGGGTTGGACAAGTATTGGTTTAGGCAATCCTGAAGGAAACTCAACTGGTTCACAAAATATATTTGTGCGTTCTGGCGAAGCGACTTTTAGTTCAGATATAACAGTAGGTGATTTGGTTGTAAGATCTGGAGCCACTTTAATCTTGTCACCAAACGTTAAACTTACCGTTACAGGAGACATCGTCAACGAAGGGAAAATTATTTTTCAAAGCGATAGCAGTGGCTCTGCTGTGCTTGAACCCGTGGTGGCAAATACACGTATTGAAGGTAGTGGTTTTGAAACTCACCGCTTTATACCTAAGTCTAATCGGGCTTATAGATATTTATCACCAAGTGTTTCTACAGATACTTCTACTCAACCTACAATTAGAGACAATTGGCAAGAAGGCGTAAACAATACCTCCCAATCTGATGCTGACAATCTAAATCCAAATCCAGGTTTTGGTACACACATCACAGGTTCTACAACAGGTGCCAATGGTTTTGATGCTACATCAACAGGAAATGCATCGATGTATGAATGGAATATAAACACACAATCTTGGAATGCTATACCAAACACCGACACAAAACCATTCTTTGCAGGTGAAGCCTATGCCATAATGATTCGTGGCGACAGAGCGACCACTTTAAATTCTAATACAGCCGTTGGGGATCCAACTACTCTTAGAACAACAGGCAAAATGCACTTTGGAGATTTTGTTGTATCTAATTTAAGTTCAACTTCAGAAGACTTTAATCTAATCGGAAATCCCTATCAATCGCAAGTTGATTTAAAAGATTTGTTAGATAATCATGCATCGGGAATCAATAATAGTAGTGCTTATATTTATGATCCTACATTGGGCACAATTGGCGGTTATGCCACAATTGATTTAGAAAATTTAAGCTTTTCATCGGTTCCAGCAGGAACTTCTGCAAACCAATATCTTCAACCTAATCAAGCATTTTTTGTTAAAACCACAGCGGCTTCACCTTCCATAACATTTGAAGAATCTGTAAAGCAAAATTCTACTGCACAAGTTGGAACGTTTAGTGAGTCTCAAAGCACTTTGCCTTCACATCTCAATATCGACCTTATAAATGAAGACGACCAAGTTATTGATGGTGTCAGAATAGTCTATGACAACACTTATAGCTCAACTGTAAATCAAAAAGATGCGGTAAAAGCATGGAATTTTAATGAAAGTCTGACTATCTATTCAGAACAATATTACCTATCAATAGAAAAACGGGGTTTGCCCATTGCCTCAGATACCACTCAACTTCAAATATACAGCTATACCAAAAATGACTATAGCCTAAATTTAGATTTTCAATCAAATGGATCTCTCAATGTTGATGTGTTTTTATTAGACCAATATACACAAAGCATCACACAGGTTATGCCTGATCAAATCACGACCTATAATTTTTCTGTAGATCAAAATATACCAGAATCAATATCTGCCCAACGTTTTGAAATTATATACAGTGAAACAACTTTAGGTCTAAATAGTTTTGATACAGGGGTTTACAAAGTTTATCCTAATCCTATTACATCTAATATTTTTTCGATTTCAGCTGATAACCTAAGCCTTATTGATGAAGTCAATGGCTTGCAATTATTTTCTCTTCAGGGACAATTAATCGATGAGTTTAGCAAAAATGATTTTATCACAGGAGAAGGTCAAATCAAAATCAGATTGGACAATAAATACAGTGATGGTTTATATGTTTTTAAGGTATTTACAGAAAATGAAATTTTTACGTTAAAAGCTATAATAAGTCAACAAAATTAGAATTCAAAAAACTGAAGATCAAATATTTACTAAAAGACCTATGAAATTAAATCTTAAATATATCATTTTAATTGCTTTTGTTTTTCTGTCTATCAATGTCGTTTTAGCTCAAGGACCGCCACCGCCAGATGGTGGTGGTGGATCTGGTACTACAAATGATGTTGGTATCAACTTTTTGATTTACCCATTTTTGATTTTAGGTTCTGTTTTAGGTTATTTCTTTTTTAATAAAAGAAAAACAGACTAAAGGCTTTTTTCTTTCTGAGAGATTGTATGGCAGTAAAACTTAGAACTTACAGGGAAGAAATTGAAATCATAGAAAATGCATAAATCCATTCACCATCGAATATTTGCAAACCTTAGCTATGGAAAATGCACAATCCTAACCGTTTCAACTAATGAAATTTAGGTCACTCAGAGTGATTTTAGATAGAATATTCTTCATGCCGAATATTGTTTTTAAATGTCTCCTGTATGAATCCTTAAAAAAAAATAGCCTGCCTTTGGCATGATATCTTCATCTTTTTTTGTTTCTTTTCTTTTTGAAGTAATTTTTATTAAAGTGACGTTTATCTCGATGATATCTCAACTTTTTATTTCTATTGTTATTGATTAAAACCAAAACAAACAGTATTGCAATGGCCACAATGAGAATAATAAGTTGCGTTAATTCAGAAAGGTTTTTTAAAAACTCCATAGTTTCGGGTTTAAAACAAACAACGGATTTTAAAATCTTGTTTGCTCAATTCGGGTTTAAAAAAGACAATACCCCAAAAATACAAATCTAAACTCACTTTGACCTCTTTATCTTTGCAAATCAACTGCCAAGCCTCTTGCATTTCTTTAGACCAATAAATATCGTCTAAAATGACAATAGAATTATGATGGGTATGTTTTTTTAGTTGACTAAAATAATCAAGTGTAGCTTTTTTTTGGTGATGACCATCAAGATAAATTAAATCATAAGTTTTATATGCTGACAAATTATTTATATAAGACTGAAAATCAGTGTTGTGAGTTTTGATATTCTTCAGACCATAGGTATTGAAACAACTTTTAGCAAAAGCAAAAGTATTTGGACAAGCTTCAACGGTATCTACACAATTTTGAGGTTGGTTGACTGCCATACTCAAACTTCCTAAACCCACAGATGTTCCAAGTTCTAAGGTATTTTTAACTTCAAAATAATCTACAATTTTATTCATCAGCTGAGATTGATGAAGTCTCATGCCTGCGTTTTTGGCTATTGTTTTTACTCGGCGTTTTGATGTTTTAAAGTGCTGAGAGCCTTCGCCAAAATCAATCATTTGTATGATATCATCAGATTTTAAGATAGGTTTTCTCGCATCTTGAAGCTTGTCTAATGCCGTTTTTGATATTTTAGAATACAAACACTTGGTGATGAAATGATACACAAACGGTGAATGCACGCCGTGTTGGTTTTTTGATTTTAATAAAAAATTAAAGAAAGTTTTAATCCTGAACCAATCCATGAAACCTTATAAGATTAAAAATAAGACGTAAAGGTAAGATTTGTTGATAAATAAAATACAAACTTTCACCATATCAACTGTTCTCTCGCTTCCTTGCCCGTTTCCTACTAACCATAAAAACACCAACAAACACGAGAATTCCCGCAATCACCTTTATAAAATTGAGTTGGTCAGCTCCTGAAATAATGGCAAAGGCAATGGCGATTAAAGGTTGTAAATATACAAACACGCCAATTGTTGATGCTGAAAGTTCTTTAAGGGCATAAATATTGAGTAAATAGGTTAAAACCGTAGTTCCTAAAACCACAAATCCCATTCGCCAAATGGCTGAAAATGGCAAAGACGCCCATTCTACGTCAGTAAATTCACGAATACCAATCGGAAAATTGATGATGACGGCAATCAAAAAAAACCATTTTAATAAAGTAATACTACTGTAGCGAGCTGTTAGTGGTCGGACAACTATGAGATATAAACCGTATGATAAAGCATTGACAATTATCATGGCATTACCAAGTGGAATATTTGGAGCATCAGCGGTAGAAACTGTACTAAAAATGACCAACATCAACGCACCGACTAAACCTAAAACGGCTCCTGAGGCTTTAAGCCAAGTGATTTTTTCTCGAATTAAAACCGCTGACAATATAAACACTAATATCGGCGAAATTGTAACAATCACTGAAGAATTGATAGGTGTTGATAAACTCAAACCTTTAAAAAACAACAGCATATTGACAAACATTCCTAAAACCGTACATAAAATAATTCGCGACCAATCACGACGTTGAATAGGTTCAGATTTTACAAAAAGACTGATCAGCCAAAAAATGACTGCCGCACCCAAAACGCGAAGCATCACAAATCCAAAAGCTTCTATTTGATCTGGCATTAAACCTTTAGCAAGAGTATGGTTGACTCCGTAAATAAAACTTGCTCCTGTAGCAGCAAGAATTGCCCAAATGCGCTTATTCACCAAGATGAGCTTTTAAAGCTTCTACAACTTTTTTAGAATTGCCTATAAAAACTTGATTCCCATCAATAAAAATCGGACGTTTGATAAAAGAATAGTGTTCGAGCAACAATGCTTTATAATCTTCTTCTGATAGGTCTTGATTTTTAAGCCCACGTTTTTGCCAAAGCTGTGCCCGACGATTAATCAGAGCTTCATAACTATCGACGTGTTGTCTTAACAACTCAATATCTTCTTTAGATGCTGGTGTTTTTTTAGTGTCTTGCAACTCAAAACCTTCGGTGTTGACTTCAGATAAAATACGTTTACAGGTATTACAAGTCGAAAGGTAAAGGACTTTTTTCATTGAAATGTTTTTTATGATGATACGCTTTGTGACTTTTTCTTTTGCTTCTGATGCGTTCTATAGATATAATAGCCCAAACCACCCATGAGCAGATAAGGAAAAGCCATTAAATAGACAATGCCATTATTAATGCCTTCGGCGGCAGAATTATCGGCGTTGCTTTCTAAAACCGCTCGACACATTGAACATTGGGCAAATGTTGAATCTGCCATTAAAATCAAAACAAATACGAGAAATAGTCTAAAAACTTTCATAGGACTACAAATTTAATCAATAATATGGTTGCATAAAAACATACACCAAAACTCCTGTTATTGCAACATACATCCAAATTGGGAACGTCCATTTGGCAATTTTTTTATGTTTTTCATATTGTCCTGTTAATCCGCGATACATTGTAAACAAAACCAGTGGTATGATGATTCCTGACAATACAATATGTGTGATTAAAATAAAAAAGTATAAATATCGCATCCAACCTTCACCACCATAAGGCACAGGTTCGTGGCTGATTTTTGAAATGACATAACTCACTAAAAACACCACCGAAAGCCCAAAAGCTGAAATCATCACATTGCGGTGTAAAATTATTTTTTGATTTTTAATAAGCAGATAACCTACAAACAACAAAATGGCCGTCAAGCCATTAATAACGGCGTGAAAAAAAGGAAAAGTGCCAACATCCAAGCCGAGAATATTGGTTCTGGTATCGAGGTTCATCAATAAGATAACAATCAAAGGCACAGCTACTGATAAGGCAATTATCAAATAAACTGTAAAGCGATTAGGTGAAATTTTAGATTTCATAATTATTCTTTAAGCAATTGGTTGATATCTTCTATCAAAATATCGATTTGTTGTTTTTCGCTAAAGCGATTTTGGTCTGCATCATATTCTACTGCACCTTGATAAAATACAATAGGGTTGCCATTGGCATCGCGTCGGCTTCTCAAATAGCCTTGTTTATCAATCAACGCAAAAAATCCAGAATGCTCAAAACCACCATCAGCTCGGGATTCTTGTTTGGCATACAAATTAAAACCGTTGTTGGCCAACGACATAATTTTATTCATTTCGCCAGTCATCAAATGCCAATTAGGATGTTTCACACCTATTTTTTTAGCATATCGTTTAAGTTGTGCTACGGTATCATTGAAAGGATCAATGCTGATTGATGCGATTCCGAATTGATCTTGGCCGTAAAATTTACGTTGAATTTGCACCATATTTTTATTCATAATCGGACAAATGGTTGGGCAAGTTGAAAAGAAAAATTCAACCACATAGACTTTGTTGTTATAATCTTGGTTGGTGATGGTGTCTCCATTTTGGTCTATAAGTTTAAATTGCGGCACTTGTCGTTTTTGGCCATTAAGAGTGATATAAGCCAAGTCTTCTTGTTTAGAACGGCTTTGAGATTCTTTGAAAACCCAAATCCCAAAGATTATCACAACCACTGCAAGTCCGCTGTATTTGATATATTTTTTCATCCTACTTTACTCTTTTTCATCCTTATTGTATTTTTTTAAAGCCAGACGGTATTCTGCCAAAATCACTTTAACGTCATCATTCATTTCATCACTGAGTTCAGCGACGGAAGACATATCATAGGCGTAACGTTTAGTG
Source organism: Psychroflexus sp. MBR-150 (assembly GCF_053628795.1). Taxonomy (NCBI): domain Bacteria; kingdom Pseudomonadati; phylum Bacteroidota; class Flavobacteriia; order Flavobacteriales; family Flavobacteriaceae; genus Psychroflexus; species Psychroflexus sp. MBR-150. The sequence continues at coordinate 51,033 of NZ_JBRJHB010000013.1, read as the reverse complement.
CCGTCTTCATCTTCCAAACGCCCTCTGAGATTTCTATTTTTATCAATGATAAATGCCTGGTTGGTACTTTGAAATTTATCGAGCCTCAAGTCGGTTTCTAAACTTTCAAAAAGAGCTTGAGTTTGCTGTTTATCGAGCTCAACAAAAAACCACTTATCAGCATCGGAAGTATAATTTAAAGCTTCTACAAAACTCTCAACCTCAGCTTCTTGGTCAGGAGCAATCACACTGATAAATTGTAGATCTTTAAAATCTTTATAACGGTCGTAAATTTTTTCTTTAAGGTTGAAGGCAAATGCTTTTTTGGTATCGACATCAGAACCCAAAAAACTGAGAATGGTGATTTTGTCATCAAAACTAACTAGGCTGTCTTTGAATATGCTGTTATAATTATCATCGATTAAAACATTTTCACTTAGCGTGTCAAGTTTTGCAAAATGATTAACGCCACTGGCAAAAAACATATAGGCAAACAAGGGTAGTATAAATAATATACTAAGAACAATATGTTTTTTTTGAATTATCATAATTTACAAAAATAAAAAAGGCAGTCTTCAAATGGACTGCCTTATCGATGATTTAACCAATTTTTATACTATTTAATATCGTTTAAAAATCCCATGTGATATGACCATTAGTATATACATCTTCAATGTAGCCACCTTCAATTAATAATATGGCAACCAAATAAGAAATTAAGAAGACGGCAGTCCAAACTACAGCTCGTCTTAAGCCTTTGGTTTCATGCTCCATATGCATAAATGCCCAAGTAATGTAATAGGCTTTTATTATGGTTAAAATGATAAATATCCAGTTTAATATTGGTGTATTAATAAGTTTAGTTTCAACAAAAAAAGTTGGTCTTAAATAACCAAAAAAGACTTCAACAATCGTTAAAACCGAAAGGATGATAAATACCGACCAAATGCGTTTTTTTGCTGAAGATGAGTCCTGTGTTGTTGTGTCGTGAGTCATATCGAATATCGTTTAAAAAAATTATACCAAATAGAAAAATGTAAATACAAATACCCAAACCAAATCAACAAAGTGCCAATAAAGGCCTACTTTTTCAACCATTTCGTAGCTACCGCGTTTTTCATAAGTACCCAGTAATACATTAAGGAAAATTATAGTTAAGATAACCACACCAGAAAAAACATGAAAACCGTGAAAACCAGTAATGAAAAAGAAAAAATCTGCAAACAAAGGTGCACCGTATTCATTTTTGGTCAAGTTGGCACCTTCAATAATACCTATGCCTCTGTTGTTGAGATAGTCTAATGAAGTTTGTCGATCTAATATAGTTTTATGCCCATTTTCATCTAGCTTCATCGTGCGGATTTTAAGGTTTTCTTTGGCAGTAAAACCTGTTTTAATTTGCTCTAAAGTAAATTTAGGTATGGGCTTTTCATCTTTTTTATACCAAATTCCTACGGCTTCTGTATGCCGTTGTCTATGGCTTTTGTTTTCACCCATAGCCACATTTTCTAAAGCCACGCGTTTGCCGTCGGCATCAACAAATTGAAGGATTTTTCCGCTTCGTGTTTCAACGGCACCGTATTCTCCTTTGATAAATTTTGACCACTCCCAAGCTTGAGAACCTAAGAAAATTGAGCCACCAAGAATGGTTAACGCCATATAAATTATCACTTGGTTTTTCTTCATATGATGACCTGCATCAACGGCTAAAACCATCGTCACAGATGAAAATATCAAAATAAATGTCATCAAAGCCACATAAAACATCGGTGCATCTACACCATGTAAAAAAGGAAAATGGTTGAACACCTCATCAGCAATTGGCCATTCGGAAGAAAATTTGAATCTTGAAAATCCGTATGCTGCCAAAAACCCAGAAAAGGTCAATGCATCAGATAATATAAAAAACCACATCATCATTTTGCCATAACTGGCTTTTAGCGGTTGTTTTCCGCCGCCCCAAAGTTTTCCTTCAGTTCCTGTTTTTGCAACAGCAGTCGTATCCATAGTTTAGGTTTTATTTAAGAATTAGGCAAAAATAGTTAAATTTATTATTTATAGAAACTTAAAAATAAAAACAAAAATAACCACAATACATCTACAAAGTGCCAAAACGTTGTACCTATTGTAAATCCAAGCATTTTGTTAGAATTGTATCGTTTTCTAAAATGATTATAAATTAGCACTAAAAGTACAATAATGCCAGCGGATAAATGTACTAAATGTGCCATCACCAAAACATAAATGTATGATGAATTAATGGTACTGGTTTCTCCAGTAAAATAATAACCGTTTTCAATTAAGGTTTCAAAGCCTTGTAATTGTAAGCCGACAAAAGAAGCCCCTAATAAAAATGTAATAAATAAGAATAACGAAGTGAGTTTTCTGTTATTTGATTTTAAAAATTTTTTTGATAAAAAAAGCGTTAAACTGCTCAATACAATCACAACGGTGCTGACGCTAAATATTTCTGGCAACTCAAAGTCAGACACCCAGTCAGGGCGTTTACTGCTTACCACATAGGCACTGGTCAATCCCGCAAAGGTCATGACCATACTGATGATACCAAACCACAACATCATCTTTTTGGATCGATCTCTTTTTTCTTGTTCTGAACGCTCTTCTATAGCCATATTCTAAATATTTTATCTCCTACGTAAACCAATTGTATTAAAGTTATATATGTTACACTGGCTAACATTAATTGTTTAGCCGATTTAGTGTCTCTTTTTTGGTAAAGCCGAATTGCAAAAAACAGCATTATTAAGCCTAAAAGTAAAACAATTACTGCTGAAATTATGGTCAATTTTAATTCGCCAGTAACACCAAACACAGGAATGATGGAAACTGCAATCGTCCAAACACAATATAAAATAATTTGAATGGCAGTGCCTGTATCTCTTTTGCCTGTTGGCAACATAAAAAAACCACCACTTTTATAATCGTCGTACAACCACCAACCTAAAGCCCAAAAATGAGGAAATTGCCAAAAAAATTGAATCATAAACAAAGTACCAGGTTCTATCCCAAAATTGCCTGAAGTAGCTACCCAACCTAACATAAATGGAATTGCTCCTGGAAAGGCTCCAATAAAAACAGATAGTGGTGTTTTGGTTTTTAAAGGCGTGTAAATCGCCACATAAATAAAAATAGAAACACCTCCAAAAAAAGCAGTTGTCGGGTTGATGATATACAACAATGTCAAACCGATTAGAGTTAAAACCACTGCGGTAATCCACGCGATGCTAATCGGCATTCGTCCACTGGGCAAAGGTCGGTCTTTGGTTCGCTTCATCAATGCGTCTAAATCTTTTTCTATAATTTGATTAAACGCATTTGAAGCCCCAACCATAGCATAACCGCCAACAAACAACAAAGCAAAGGTCAAGGATTCAAATTGTTGAGCACCTAACACATAACCCGCCAAAGACGAAAACACAACGCTTAAAGATAAACGGTGTTTAGTGAGGGTTTTAAATTCACTCAACCATGATATTTGAGCAGTATGCGTAATGGCTTCTGACAATTGTAATTTTTTGCAAAGATAAAATTTAAAACACGGTTTTTGGCTTGTATAAATCTTAATCTTTTCTAAGTTAAATTTTTAGTACATCAATGGCAAAATTAATACATTATACCTTCATCTTTTAATTAGAGTATCCTCATTCTTCTAAAAACTTACAGGGAAGAAATTGAAATCATAGAAAATGGATAAATCCATTCACAATCGAATATTTGCAAACTTTAAATACAAGATGACATCAATCTTGTTAAGCATTAGGTAAAAATGTCAGTGTTTTATAAATTGGTAGTATTTTTGCCGTTTAAAAATTAAATTGTTTTAATTTAAACAAATAAAATATTATGATGTCCTATTATATTCTTATCGGAGCCATTATGTTGGTCAGCTGGTATGTCAGTAATAAACTGAAATCAAAATTTAAAAAATACTCTAAAATTCAATTAGAAAATGGCATGAGTGGAGCTGAAATTGCTCGTAAAATGTTAGCAGATCACCATATTACTGATGTAGAAGTTATTTCAACACAAGGCAGATTGACTGACCACTATCATCCAACTAAAAAAACAGTTAATCTTAGCGAAAGTGTTTATAACCAACGCAATGCTGCTGCAGCTGCTGTTGCCGCACACGAAGTGGGTCACGCTGTTCAACATGCCAAAGCTTACAAATGGTTAGAGATGAGAAGCCAATTGGTGCCTGTTGTAAGCGTAGCTTCTCAATTGAGTCAATGGGTGATTTTTGGCGGTATCATTTTGATGACTATGGTTTCAGTAGGTGTTGGCCAAATGGTATTATTGGCAGGAATTATCATGTTTGGTTTAGGTACACTTTTCAGCTTCATAACCTTGCCAGTAGAATACGATGCGAGCAACCGTGCTTTAGCATGGCTTAAAAGCAATGGTATCGTCAATACTGACGAATATGCTTATGCAGAAGACAGCCTTAAATGGGCTGCAAGAACTTATGTTGTGGCAGCTGTTGGTTCATTGGCAACTTTATTATATTTTATCACGATTTATTTAGGAAGAGACTAATTTATGCTTAAAAACGATTTATTTCTCAGAGCTTTAAAAGGTGAAAGCGTAGAACGTCCACCTGTGTGGATGATGCGTCAAGCTGGTAGATACTTGCCAGATTTTATGAAACTCAAACACAAATACGATTTTTTTACCCGTTGTCAAACTCCCGAATTAGCAACCGAAATTACCATCATGCCTGTTGATCAAATCGGTGTTGATGCTGCGATTTTATTTAGCGATATTTTAGTCGTTCCACAAGCGATGGACATTGAATTTGAAATGAAACCTGGCATAGGACCTTGGTTGTCAAATCCAGTTAACAGCGAAAAGCACATCAACGAAGTCAACATTCCTGATGTTCACGATCGATTAAGTTATGTATTTGAAGCCATAAAATTGACTAAAAAAACTTTAGACCATCGCGTGCCATTAATTGGTTTTGCAGGATCGCCGTGGACAATTTTTTGCTATTGTGTGCAAGGTCAAGGTTCTAAAAATTTTGATAAAGCCAAAGCATTTTGTTTTTCACGACCAGATTTGGCTCATGATTTATTGCAAAAAATCACAGACACTACTATTGCGTATCTCAAGGCTAAAGTTGAAGCTGGAGTAGATGCTGTTCAAATTTTTGATTCTTGGGGTGGCATGTTATCACCTAATGACTATCAAGAGTTTTCGTGGCGATATATCCAACAAATTATCGATGCTTTGAAAAATGATGCTCCAGTTATTGCTTTCGGAAAAGGCTGTTGGTTTGCCCTTGAGCAGATGTCAACGTCTGGAGCGTCAGCCATAGGTGTAGATTGGACGTGTTCGCCTAAAACAGCACGAAAGTTGACAAACAATCAAATCACATTACAAGGAAATCTTGATCCATCGCGACTTTTATCTCCTCCAAAAATCATCAGAAAAATGGTGCATGAGATGATTGATGAATTTGGAAAAGATAAATATATTGCCAATCTCGGTCATGGTATTCTACCCAACATACCTGTTGATCACGCTCAAGCTTTTGTTGATGCTGTAAAGTCTTATGAATGATTTTATTATTTTAATCAATTTTTAAAACCCGCGTTCTTTCTGCAATTGCTCGTAAGCTTCTTGCACTTTATTAAATTTTTCTTTTGCCCCTTTTTGATAGGCTTCATCCATGTTTTGTAGTTTATCTGGATGATATTTTTTCACCATTTTTCGGTAAGCTTTTTTAATTTCGGCATCACTTGCTTCTTCGTCAATTTCAAGAATTTTATAGGCTTCATCAGCAGATTTGACAAACATAGCCTTTATGCTTTCAAAATCTCTGTAACTGATCTGAAAATGACGTGAGATTTCATGTATTTTGTTGATTTCTTTCTCACTAATATGACCATCAGCTTGACCGATATTAAATAAAAAATGAATGATTTGAAGCCTGACTTCATATCTTACTCTAGGTCTTAAAAACTGACAAATATTACTGGCTGAAATCTGTCGTTTTTTGATAACCTCATTAAAAGTTTTAAAAGTTGCATTGGCTCTTTCCTTACCGTAAGCTTGCACAAAATACCCGCGAACATAATCCAATTCCTTTTGGCTTACACTGCCATCGGCTTTAATCACTAAACTTGCTAATGACAATAAATTTAATTCAAAATCGCCAGGAGAAACACTTTGCCTGCTTTGAAAAACATCACCAAAAGACTGTTGACTTCTTTTAGGCATAAACACTAAGTCTAACATGCTTCCTATTAAATAGCCAGCTAAAGCACCGACAAAACCACGAAAAAAAAAGCCAATAATAGCACCAACCCACTTTAACATAACAAAACAATATGATTGCAAATATAAAGGCAATATTACATTATGCTAAGGTTTTTATTGAGAATTAAACTTATATCATTTAAGCTCAATTCATAGAATGTTAGTGTATCATTAAAATTTAAGACTTTAAAATTCATTTCTTTAGATAAGCCTTATATTTGCATTTTAATCTAATCTAAATAATAAAAACACAATTCTGTGCAATTAAAAAAAGAAGATATATACAAAGCTTTAGAAACCATCAGCGTAGCTGGTGAAGGTCAAAATATGGTTGAAAGCGGTGCTGTTCAAAACATCATCACTTTTGCAGATGAAGTCATTGTGGACTTAAAATTATCAACACCAGCTCTACATATTAAAAAACGTGCAGAAGTTGATGTCATGAAAGCCATTCATGAGCACGTTTACGAAAAAGCAAAAGTAAAAGTCAACGTCAAAGTAGATGCACCTAAAGAGAAAAAAGTTAACGAAATAAAAGGAAAACCCATACCTGGTATTCAAAACATTATTGCTATCGCCAGCGGAAAAGGTGGTGTAGGAAAATCTACTATTACAGCAAATTTGGCCGTCAGCTTGTCAAAAATGGGGTTTAGAGTTGGTTTGCTTGACGCAGATATTTATGGACCATCCATCCCAACTATGTTTGATGTTGAAAACGAAAAGCCACTTTCAGTAAAAGTTAATGGCAAATCTAAAATGAAGCCAATTGAGAGTTATGGGGTTAAAATACTCTCTATAGGATTTTTTACTAAACCCAATCAAGCTGTCATATGGCGAGGACCGATGGCTGGTAAAGCTTTAAACCAAATGATTTTTGACGCCAACTGGGGCAAATTAGATTTTTTATTGGTGGATTTACCTCCTGGAACAGGCGATATCCATTTGTCTATCATGCAATCTATGCCTATTACAGGTGCAGTTATTGTAAGCACGCCTCAAAATGTAGCTCTTGCTGATGCCAGAAAAGGTGTTGCAATGTTTCAACAAAAAAGTATTAACGTGCCAGTTTTAGGAATAGTTGAGAATATGGCTTATTTCACACCTGAAGAATTGCCCGACAACAAATATTATATTTTTGGTGAAGCAGGGGCAAAGCGTTTGTCTGATGACATAAACGTTCCATTTTTAGGCGAAATTCCTTTAGTACAAAGCATTAGAGAATCTGGTGATGTAGGAAGACCTGCAGCCCTTCAAGAAGCAACACCAATTGTTGATGCCTTTGATGAATTAACCAAAAACGTAGTTCAAGAAGTGGTTGATAGAAACGAAAATTTACCACCAACAGATGCGATTAAAATTACAACAATGGCGGGCTGTAGTGCCGTTAAAAACAAATGATTATGACAGGACAAGAATTAAAACATAATGTAGAAAATGCACTTGAAGAAATCAGACCTTTTTTGCAAAATGATGGTGGAGACATTGCCTTACTTGACATTGAAAACGATGACACAGTAAAAGTTCAACTCTTAGGCACTTGTGTTGGTTGTAGTGTCAATCAAATGACACTTAAATCTGGTGTTGAAATGACCATCAAAAAACACGCTCCACAAATCAGGTCTGTGATCAATGTAGAAACTGAGTGATTTATGACTGAAGTCAGTTTAAAGTAGTTGATAATTTAAAACATTTGTATTTCTAAATTTTAAATTTATGATTGAGACAGATATACTAATAATAGGTGCAGGGCCAACTGGGTTGTTTACAGTATTTGAAGCAGGTTTGCTAAAACTCAAGTGTCACTTAATAGATGCCTTACCTCAACCAGGTGGTCAGTTGAATGAATTGTATCCCAAAAAACCTATTTACGATATCCCAGCATTTCCTGAAATTCTCGCAGGCGATTTGGTAAACAATCTTATGGAGCAAATAAAACCCTTTGAACCTGGCTTTACTCTTGGAGAAAGAGCTGAAGATATAGAAAAATTAGATGATGGCAGTTTTATCGTTACCACAGATCAAGGCACAAAACATCATGCCAAGATTGTTGCTATTGCTGGAGGTTTAGGAAGTTTTGAGCCACGAAAACCACCTATCCCAAAACTTTCAGATTATGAAAACAAAGGGGTTTCATATATGATTAAAAACCCTGAAGTTTATCAAGATAAAGACGTAGTCATAGCAGGTGGTGGTGATTCAGCCTTAGACTGGAGTATATTTCTATCTGATGTTGCTTCAAATGTAACTTTAATTCATCGAAGAAACGAATTTAGAGGAGCTTTAGAATCCGTAGATCGTGTAAAAGAATTGAAAGATATGGGCAAAATAAAACTCATCACCCCAGCAGAAGTCATTGATGTTAATGGTAACGGACATTTAGAGAATGTAATAGTTAGAAAAAACAATGATCCCGATGAAAATTTTGAACTGAAAACCGATTATTTTATTCCGCTTTTTGGACTTTCGCCAAAATTAGGACCTATTGCTAATTGGGGATTAGAAATAGAAAAAAACGCCATAAAAGTGAACAATAGTTTAGATTATCAAACCAATATTCCAGGGATTTATGCCATAGGCGATGTCAATATTTATCCTGGTAAACTCAAGCTTATTTTATGTGGTTTTCACGAAGCTACACTCATGTGCCAAAGTGCTTATCAACGTATAAATCCTGATAAAAAATATGTTATGAAATATACCACAGTTGGTGGTGTTACAGGCTTTGACGGTAGCAGAAAACAAGCACCTAAATCCGTTGTTAGAAGCATAGATTAGTATGTCAATGAGCAAAGATATCAATATCACAATAACCGATAGAGAAGGAAAAACACATAAAATATTAGCACCAACCGATATGGGAATGAATCTGATGGAAGTGATTCGTTCGTATGAACTTGCACCAGAAGGCACTATCGGAATTTGTGGCGGTATGGCCATGTGTGCGTCATGCCAATGCTATATCAAATCTGATACTGAACTTCCTGAAATGGAAATGGACGAAGAAGCTATGCTGGCAGAAGCATTTTTTGTCAAAGACAATAGCCGATTGGGCTGTCAAATCGCAATTACTCCAGATTTAGATGGTCTTGAAATTGAACTCGCCCCAGAAGAACCTTAGATTTTTATAAATTATAAGACTTGATTGACCACTCATATTAAGGACTTTGCTTAAATTTGTTGTAAAATTTATCAAAATGTCAAAAGACCAATTTGAATCACCAGATTATTACAACATAGACGATTTACTCACCGAAGAGCATAAACTTATTAGACAAGCTACACGAGATTGGGTCAAACGCGATGTAAGTCCGATTATTGAAGAAGCTGCTCAAAACGCCAAATTTCCAAAATCCATCATCAAAGGTTTATCAGAAATTGGGGCTTTTGGACCTTATATTCCTGAAAAATATGGCGGAGCTGGTCTTGATCAAATTTCTTATGGTTTAATTATGCAAGAAATTGAACGTGGCGATAGTGGTGTTCGTTCTACTGCTTCAGTCCAATCATCTTTGGTTATGTTTCCCATTTGGGCTTATGGCACTGAAGAACAAAAGCAGAAGTTTTTACCAAAATTAGCTTCAGGAGAAATGATGGGTGCTTTTGGTCTCACAGAACCCGATCACGGCTCAAACCCTAGTGGAATGGTAACTAATTTTAAAGATAAAGGTGATCATTATTTACTCAATGGAGCTAAAATGTGGATTTCTAATGCACCGTTTGCTGATGTTGCTGTAGTTTGGGCCAAAAATGAAGAAGGACGAATTCATGGCTTACTTGTTGAACGTGGAATGGAAGGCTTTTCTACACCAGAAACTCACAACAAATGGTCATTAAGAGCTTCAGCAACAGGTGAGTTAATTTTTAACGATGTCAAAATACCAAAAGATAATATTCTCCCTGGCAAAAGCGGACTTGGTGCACCTTTATCTTGTTTAGATTCTGCACGATATGGCATTGCATGGGGAGCGATTGGTGCAGCCATGGATTGTTATGATACGGCTTTGAGATATGCTAAAGAACGAACACAGTTTGATAAGCCCATTGCAGGTTTTCAACTTCAGCAAAAAAAATTAGCTGAAATGATAACTGAAATCACCAAAGCTCAACTTCTCGCATTGCGTCTGGGTCAACTAAAAAACGAAGGCAAAGCAAGTTCAGCTCAAATCTCTATGGCCAAACGCAACAACGTAGAAATGGCCATTGATATAGCACGAGAAGCTAGACAAGTGCTTGGAGGAATGGGAATTACAGGCGAATACAGCATTATGCGCCATATGATGAACCTAGAAAGTGTGATAACTTACGAAGGTACACATGATATTCATTTATTGATCACAGGCTTTGACATTACAGGAATTTCTGCTTTTAAATAAACTTGGATTTTATAATTCTAATTGCTTATAAGTTCTATAAAACAACTTGACATGAGCGTTTAAAATTTTAATTTGATTATCAGTATAATTGCACTGCAATCGGTCAAAAATAATCATAAAATTTCCTTTGTTATTTTTAAATCTAAATGTAAACTCATCTTGTTGTGCATCGCCTAAGTCATCATATTTATCTGTGATGTTTTTTAGATACATACTCATGTCGGTTTCAAATAACACTTCATCATAATACCTTAAACTAATAATGTTTTTATCATCATAATACATGACTAAGGCTTTATCTTTCTCTCGATAGTTTTGCAAATTTAATTCAGTATAGTTTGTATAATCTGAGATGTTTTCAGCGTAATTTGGTTTAAAGGAATTTAAATGATAGCTGTTTTGAGGATTTGATTTGTGCTTTTTAGCTATGGCATCTTTAAGCGTTTGAGTTTTATCATCAGAGGCTAATATTTTAATGTTTAATTTATCAACTATTTTTCGAGGTAAATTATAAGATAGCGTATCAGAAAATAAACTATCTGGGTTAAAACCAAAATAAGCTTTTGTTTTTTCCATAGCATTACGCTCATTTATATACCAAATAATACTTTTAAATCGATCATATTCTTTATTGGTAAAGCTTCTTTCAGTTTTTTTGTCAACACTTTCCATAAGCTCAGCAAGCTCTTTGACTTGAGCATTAATTGAAATTTTGAAAGCTGATAATGGGCCAAATGTGCAAAGCAATATCAAAACGAACATCGATTTTGCATACAAACTCAATGCTTTTTTATGCGACACTAACATATAAATTAGCATCCCACAAATCCAAAACGCCAAAACCAAACCCAAATAGCGTAATTCAGTAAAATTATAATCTGCTATACGCCTATAAAGTGCAACAAACAAAAGCGGTAAAAGCGGTAGAATAGCATAAAAATAATAAGGGTAAAACTTTTGTATGAGTTTAGAAACATGTGTTTTTCTAAAAGGTTCAATACTGATGTGTATAACAAAAGCAAGTAAACTTAAACCCGATATCAAATAAGTTACAAAACCTTCGGGCAACTCCCATTCAATCAAAATTTTTAATGCATATACATACACGATAAGTAAATATAAAAGGCTTAACGGAATCAAAATATATAGCACTAATACTTCTCCAGCTTTAGGTAGTTCGAGTTGACCTCCTAATTTATCCAACCTTGGAAAGTCGCTTAAATACACAAAAGTATTGACTACACCTAAGCAAAAAATGAAAGTTTGAAAATAAATATTATCATTGAAATTAATTTTGAATAAAATTTCGAGCGTAGAAATAGCAATGGCTAAGCCAACATACAAAATCACAGTATAGATACCACTCCTGACCAATGCAATAATGATAGATCTGAGATAATCCCAAAATTTATATTTGTTCCAAGATTTGATAAAAGGAGCAAAAACAACAAAAACATGACCAGCAAGCATAAGCAAAGCCCATTGACCATAGGCTAACGAAGCATTAGGCAAATTCTCGCTAAGTCCGTAGATGTAATATAAAATCAAACCCGTTAAAACACAAAGTTTTAATACAAACCGATAGAGTATAGAATGGCTTAAAGCCTCAGAAACAAACTGAACAGCAATAAACCATGACACTCCTAAAATCAGGATTAATTGGATACCAGTATTTTTAGTCACTGTATCTAAATCATTCTGATTATAAATCATCATCAAATAAATACTGCCTAAAACTGACCAAGTTAAGGTTGCTGGAAATCGTTTAAATGCTAAAAAAGCTTTGTGAGATATATCCTTAAAAAAATTCATAATGGCTTATTTTGTTTATAACCTTAAAATATTTTATATTTTCGTTTTTAATTGAAGCTACTAACATAACACTATTTTTTATACTATGGCTGGACACAGTAAATGGGCAAACATCAAACACAGAAAAGGTGCCCAAGACAAAAAACGAGCAAAGCAATTTACCAGAGCTATAAAAGAAATTACAGTTGCTGTAAAAGAAGGTGGAAGCCCTGATCCTGAAACCAATCCTACACTGCGGAATGCTATTGCAAATGCAAAAGGTATCAACATGCCTAAAGACACCATTCAAAGAGCCATCAAAAAAGCAAGTGGAACAGATGCAGACCATTATGAAATGGTTACTTTTGAAGGTTATGGCCCTCATGGTATTGCTATTTTTGTGGAATGCACTACAGACAACACCAATAGAACGGTGGCTAATATACGCTCTATTTTTACCAAAGCTGGAGGCAGCCTAGGCAAAAACGGTTCGATAGAATTTTTGTTTGACCGTAAAGGCGTGTTTTTAATTGACAAAAGCTCCTTAGAAATAAACAAGGAAGAACTCGAGTTAGAACTCATAGAAGCTGGAGCTACAAATATAGAAGACGATGATGATGCACTAGTAGTTTACTCCGATTTTAATGATTTTGGAAAAATGAATGAAGCTCTAGAAAAACTCAATATAGAACCAAAAAACGCCGAACTTCAACGTATTCCAATTAACACCATCAAACTAAATATCGATCAAGCTAAAAGCATAATGAGTTTAATCGACAAATTTGAAGATGACGATGATGTTCAGAATGTTTATCACAATTTAGAAATTACTGATGAGTTAATAGATGAATTAGAATAAATTAAAAATTCAACAACACTCAAATTAATAAAAAGTTAAGCGAGGTATAGATTTGTAAAAATGTGATAAGCAATAAATAAAAAGTATTACTTTTGAAAAAACTAATTTTATCTTATGAAAAACAATAAAATAGCTGTCATAGGTCTTGGCTATGTTGGCTTACCTCTTGCTAGACTTTTTGCAACAAAATACAACGTGTTAGGATTTGATATCAATCAAACCAGAGTTGACAACCTTAATTCAGGTCATGATGATACACTTGAAGTTGACGATGACATTCTACAACGTGTATTGATCAAAGAAAACAAATTAGACAAAACAGAACACGGTTTGTTTTGTACCACCCAACTATCACACATAGAGTCTTGTAATATTTTCATCATAACTGTGCCAACACCTGTTGATAAAAATAACAGACCAATTTTAACCCCATTGATTAAAGCATCTGAAAGCGTAGCTCAAGTTCTTAAAAAAGATGATATAGTTATATACGAAAGCACTGTTTATCCAGGAGCCACCGAAGAAGAATGTGTTCCTGTTTTGGAAAACAACTCAGGATTAAAGTTTAATAAAGACTTTTATGTAGGCTATTCACCAGAACGAATCAATCCTGGAGATAAAACACATACGGTAGAAAAAATCCTTAAAGTAACCTCTGGCTCAACACCTGAAATCGGCAAAAAAATAGATAACCTATATGCTGAAGTTATAACAGCTGGTACACACCTTGCCCCTTCCATAAAAGTAGCAGAAGCTGCTAAAGTGATAGAAAACTCACAACGAGATATCAATATTGCATTTGTTAACGAACTAGCAAAAATCTTCAACTTGATGAAAATAGACACCAATGCCGTCTTAGAAGCTGCTGGAACCAAATGGAATTTTTTACCTTTTAAACCAGGCTTAGTCGGTGGTCACTGCATTGGTGTTGATCCTTATTATTTGGCTCAAAAAGCACAAGAAATTGGTTATCATCCTGAAATTATTTTAGCAGGAAGACGACTTAATGACTCAATGGGAGAATATGTATCAAGCCAAGTCGTTAAATTGATGTTGAAACACGATTTAAAAGTCAAAAATGCAAAAATTCTTGTTTTAGGAATAACCTTTAAAGAAAACTGTCCAGATGTCCGTAACACCAAAGTTGTGGATGTGGTCAAGCAACTCAGCGAATACGAAACAAATGTAACAATCTACGATCCTTGGGCACATCCTGAAGAAGTGCAACACGAATACCATTTAGACTCATGCAAGGAATTACCAAATCAACAATACGACGCTATTGTGCTTTGTGTTGCTCATGATAAATTTCAAAATATTGATTTTGATAAACTCAAAAAACCCAATGCCGTTGTTTATGATGTCAAAGGTGTTTTAGGTGAAAAGAGTGATGCAAAACTTTAATTTTTAATATATGAATATTGAGTCATTAAAAAATAAAAAAATATTAGTTACTGGTGCAGCTGGTTTTATAGGTTCAAATCTTTGTGAGTTTTTGTTAAAAAATGATATACAAGTCAGAGGCTTAGATAATTTTGCAACAGGTCACCATCAAAATATCAAAGAAATTTTAGACCAAAAGAAATTTGAATTTATAGAAGGTGATATTCGTGATTTTGAAACTTGTAAATCTGCTTGTCAAGACATTGATTTTGTTCTACATCAAGCTGCTTTAGGTTCTGTGCCACGCTCTATTGAAAACCCAATTCTAACAAACAAAGCCAATATCGATGGGTTTTTAAATATGCTTGTAGCTTCAAAAGATAACGGGGTTAAACGTTTTGTATATGCTGCTAGTTCTTCCACTTATGGCGATTCTAAATCTTTACCAAAAATTGAAGACAACATTGGTAAACCTTTATCGCCATACGCCATCACTAAATATGTCAATGAATTATATGCAGAAAACTTTAAATTGATATATGATTTAGATACAATTGGTTTGCGTTATTTTAATGTTTTTGGCAGAAAACAAGATCCCAACGGTGCATATGCTGCCGTAATTCCAAAATTTGTCATTCAACTCATGAAGCACAGAAGTCCAACAATAAACGGTGACGGCACTTTTTCTCGTGATTTTACTTATATAGAAAATGTCATTCAGATGAACATTTTGGCTTTAACAACAACCAACAAAAAAGCACTTAATGAAGTTTACAATACAGCCGTAGGAGATCGCACAACAATCAAACAAATGTCAAACTTGTTAAAAAAATTCTTATCAAAATACGATTCTAAAATTGCTGATATACCTATAAATCATGGTCCAAACCGCCAAGGCGATGTGCCACACTCATTGGCTTCAATCGATAAAGCCACAAATCTTTTAGGGTATAAACCTTCCCATAAATTTGAAGAGGGTTTACAACAAGCTGTAAAATGGTATTGGAAAAACTATTCTAAACATACTTAAATGTCATATCAAAAAAAAATACTGATTACTGGTGGAGCAGGTTTTATAGGAAGTCATGTGGTTCGTAGATTTATAAAAAAATATCCAAACTTTCAAATTTTCAACCTTGACAAATTGACTTATGCAGGCAATCTTGAAAATTTAAAAGACATAGAAAAAGCTGAAAACTACACATTTTTAAAAGTAGATATTTGCGATAGAAAAACTATAGAACAACTCTTTAAAAAGCATAGATTTGACACCGTAATTCACTTAGCTGCCGAATCTCATGTAGATCGCTCAATTACTAATCCATTTGCATTTGTAGAAACCAATATTATGGGGACTTTAAATTTACTTCATGCAGCACAAAATGTGTGGAAAGATAGCAACAGCGAAAAATTATTTTATCATATCAGCACAGATGAAGTTTATGGTACTTTAGAAAAAACAGGACTTTTTACAGAAGAAACACCCTACGATCCCAATTCACCATATTCCGCATCTAAAGCCAGTTCTGACCACTTTGTAAGAGCATTTGGAGAAACTTATGGTTTACCTTATATTATCAGCAATTGTTCTAATAATTATGGTCCAAATCAATTTCCTGAAAAACTCATTCCTTTGTTTATAAACAATATCATCAATCATAAACCTTTACCTGTTTATGGAGATGGCAATTACACAAGAGACTGGCTTTATGTTATCGATCATGCCATTGCAATTGATGTGATTTTTCAAAAAGGAAAACTTGGAGAAACCTATAATATTGGTGGTTTTAATGAGTGGAAAAATATCGATCTCGTAAAAATCCTTTGCCAACAAATGGATGATAAACTCAACAGAACAGCAGGCGAAAGTGAAAAACTTATCACTTTTGTAAAAGATAGACCAGGACATGATTTGCGCTATGCTATTGATGCCTCAAAAATCTATAAAGAATTAGGTTGGAAGCCTTCAGTTACCTTTGAAGAAGGCCTAAGCAAAACCATAGATTGGTACCTCCAAAACCATGCTTGGTTAAAAAATGTTACCAGTGGCGACTATCAAAAATATTATGAAAAGCAATATTTATAACTAATCTCAAAAATAACTCAAAATGAAAGGCATAGTACTAGCAGGTGGATCAGGAACCAGATTGCATCCACTGACTTTAGCAACGTCTAAACAGCTATTACCCATTTATGATAAACCGATGATATATTACCCTTTATCGGTGTTAATGCTCGCAGGTATAAAGGATATTCTAATCATTTCAACACCAGAAGATTTGCCAAATTTTAAGAGATTGTTGGGCGACGGTTCAAAATTTGGCATCGCATTGAGTTACAAAGAGCAACCTTCGCCAGATGGTTTAGCTCAAGCTTTTATTATTGGTGAAGATTTTATCGGTCATGACAACGTTTGTTTAGTTTTGGGCGATAATATTTTTCACGGTGCAGGATTACAAAATTTGCTCAATAATGCTGTAAAAAATGTTGAAAATGAGCAAAAAGCGGTTATTTTTGGCAATTATGTTAATGATCCTGAACGCTATGGCGTAGCAGAATTTGACCAAAACAAAAATGTAATCAGTATAGAAGAAAAACCTAAAATTCCAAAGTCTAATTATGCTGTAGTTGGGCTCTACTTTTATCCTAATTCGGTGGTTAGAATAGCCAAAGATGTTAAACCATCAAACCGAGGTGAACTTGAAATCACATCAGTAAACCAACAATATTTAAGTGAAGACAAGCTTAAAATGCAAATTCTTAGTCGTGGTTTTGCATGGCTAGATACAGGAACCCACGAAGCCCTTACCGAAGCTACCGAATTTGTAAAAGCTGTAGAAAAACGAACTGGTCTCAAAATTGCTTGCTTAGAAGAAATCGGTTTAAACAAAAATTGGATTGATAAACAGCATATCGCCAAACAAATAGAAAACACTAAGGGCAATTACTATGAATATCTTAAATCTATTCTAAAATAATAGTCATGAAAAAAACAGCCATCATTGTTTCGGGATATTTTAATCCGATTCACAAAGGGCATTTAGAATATTTTTTAAATGCTAAAGATCATGCTGATAAGCTTTTTGTCATCGTTAATAACGATTTGCAAAGAAAACTAAAAGGCAGTAAACCCTTTCAAGATGAAGATGAACGTTTGTTTATTGTCAGTAACATTAAACCTGTTGATAAAGCATTTCTGTCTATAGATAAAGACCGAACAGTAAAAGCATCTATCAAAAAAATATTTGATGAGTATAAAGATAATTACGAATTTATTTTTGCTAATGGTGGAGATCAAGACAATCAAAGTATTCCCGAAGCAGAAATTTGTAACAAATTAGGGATTAAGCTTTTAGATGGTTTGGGTGATAAAATTCAGTCCAGCAGTTGGTTGTTGGAAGACAATTGATAAACTAAAAATTTGATTAAAATAATTTACCATCAAAACTAATAACAACATCAAATTATTTAATTTGTCACAATAAGACAATAAACGTCCTATCGTGAGTAGATATTTAGAAAGATTACAGGATATTAAAGCTTGGCTTAAGGCTGAGTCTATTGGCATTGGTGATATTCTGAAACGCTTAGAAGCTCAGGATATGAAGGTTTCTCGACGTCAAATCAATCGAGATTTTAGTGCTATTCAGTCTATGTTGGAGGATAGTGAAATGCTTAAGTATTTTTATAAAGATGGTCAAAAATATTTTTATATCCATACAGCAACTCCCTTTAAATCTGAAAGGGTTGCGATAGAAACCACCGAGATTTATCACACCAATTTCTACAATCAAATCCTTACTGATGAAATTCAGTTTAATTTAGAGTTGATACAAACCGCTATCAAGGAGCAAAAAAGGCTAAAAATAAAATTGATAAAAGACGATGAAACCAGTGATAATTTAGATGTTGATACTGAAAATGTAGTGGTTTGCCCTGTTAAGATGGTCTATCACAGAAATAGTTACTATTTGGCTTGTTTTAATGCTGAATTAAAAGAAGTCGAAGTTTTTGGTTTAAGGCAACTTAAAAATATTGAGTTAGGCAAACCTTTTAATAACTTCAAATTACTAGAAAATCAGGTTAAAAAGGAACTCAAAACCCGTTTTGGCCTAACCAAAAATATCAACAATAAAGTCTATGATATTGAAATTAAATTTACTCCAGTTTTGGGTCGGTTTATCGAAAATCATCATTGGCATGAATCACAAAAATTTAAAAGTGTTAACGGCAATTATATCTTATACTTAAAATGTGGTATCAATAGAGAGTTGATGGGTTGGTTATTTCAGTGGATGTATAATGTCAAAATTGTAAAACCTTTATTGCTCAAGCAACTTTACAAAAAAACTTTAAAAGAATCTGAATTAATTATAAAAGATCAAAATCCTTTTGTGTATAGAAATATCTTTACAGACAAAGTTGATAGTAGATTGTGAGATATTGTGAATTTTTACTTCTTTAGTCGTCAACTCGAAAACTTTAATTTTAAAGCCACGAATGCACTTTACATTGCCACGAATGCACTAATGGTTTCTCGTTTTATAATTCTTTTTTTATATTGCCACGAATGCACTAATGGTTTCTCGTTTTATAATTCTTTTTTTACATTGCCACGAATGCACTAATGGTTTCTCGTTTTATAATTCTTTTTATATTGCCACGAATGCACTAATGATTTCTCGTTATAATTCTTTTTTTATATTGCCACGAATGCACTAATGGTTTCTCGTTTTATAATTCTTTTTTTATATTGCCACGAATGCACTAATGGTTTCTCGTTATAATTCTTTTTTTATATTGCCACGAATGCACTAATGATTTCTCGTTATAATTCTTTTTATATTGCCACGAATGCACTGCTTGTTTTATAACGAGCAATCATGACAGAGCTATTCCTTAATTTTGGACAGTGTTTGTTTTAAGTGATTTAAAACAAATTTCTTAAACCCAAATTATAATCCTCCATAATAGCGACGAATACACAGTTTTGTCTGGGTTTGTGGATAATTCGGGTTAAAAATAAAACCCAAAAGCACCAGTAATTCCAAAAGTTCTCGAATCTTGAATATCAAAATAGTTGCCTCTAAAGTGAAAGTCAATCCTAAAAACTCTGAAAATATTGCCTATTCCAAAACTATAAGAATAGTAAACATTTTGGTCTGGAGCCAATAAGACAGGGTTTGATGTTGAAGCGTTGAGCATTATACTTTCGTTAGACAATTTGCCATACATACTTCTGAAAGTGACGATTTCTCTTAAATCTAAATCTCTTAACAGAGGAATTCTGGCAAAAAGCCTACCGTTAAAATTATGCTCCATATGAAGGCTGACATATTCATCGGTTACAAATTCATAGTAATCCAACAAGGGAAAAGTTCCTTCTATAGAAAATAAGGTTTCATTGCCTGGGACGACATTAAGCAATCCGAGTGGTACGCCACCAAAGGTTTTTCCTGCTTCAATTGTTGAAGTAAACCGCCCAAATCCGCCCATTAAAATAGGTTGTCTGTAAAGGAGTTGTAATCGGTCGTAATCAAAATCGCTATCAATAACGCCTTTTAAACCTTTGGAATATTTGAGCATAAACTCTGGATATTTTCCAGGGTTAACCACGTATTGCTCAACTCCATAACCTGTTGCTTTTCTGTTTGGAGTATAATTTGCGGTTAAAGAAAGTTCGGTTTGAGTGATTTTTTCTTGACGTTGAGTTCTGGCTTCGTCTGTATAAAAAGCTAAGCTAAACACATTTGTATCAGCACCAACTAAGGTTCTATAGTTGCCTTCTAAACGCAAATTGAAGTTATAAAAAGGATCAAACTGAAGAGCGAGACTCGATAGATTGATATTGGTTAAGGTGTTGTTTGCCGAAAGGGTTAAAGGTGTACCAGACAACAAACTCCTTCCTAAAACATCATTTGAGCTGGTTAAGCTTCCCCCGAGTTGTTCTACATCACGACGGTTTCCTGCCGAAAGAATGAGTCTAGATTTGCGGTCTAGCATAACTTTACCAGATATGCCGTATTTGAATTTATCATCCTTGAAACCATAGGCGGTAAAACCTTGCAAACGCCAAGTATCATTTTGACTAAAATAAGTTCTTCCGCCAACTCTTAAACGCAAACCTTCAATATCATTATATCCGAATGTGGAAAATACTGGACCAAAATCCCAACCGTCAAAGCCATAATAGTTGGTTGCCAAAACGGTGGCAACATCATAAACTTGTTTAAAGGCTTTAACTGTTTTTAAGGTGTCAACTAAGGTGTATATTTCTTTTTCGTCTTTGTTGAGTGGTTCTAAACGGTTTTTTGCCCAAAAAATACTATCGCGATTAAAGACTTGTTCTTTGTATGGATCGGTTTGTCTATCGTAAAATTCTTTGTCTTTTTTTACATCAAATTTATAGTTATCATATAAGGTTGTGCGTTTACCGTAAACACCACGAGAATCTTCTTTTTTTCTAAAGGTAAAATCAGTCATAAAATAGTCACGTGTCATTAAGAAAATAGAATCGTTAAGCACGTCAAATTCTTGTTCTATATAAACATCCTTTACCCAGTTGATGTTGGCACTTTTGGTCATTGCCAAATTGATTTTTTTGATAGCCCAAGTGGTATCATTGACCCAAAAATCACCCTTAAAGGTCAATTCGTTTTTTCGTCTGGGGTAATAAACAATGTGGTAAGTCCATTTGTTGCCAATAAATGTGCTATCAGCCAAAACATAGTTGTAATTATCTATGCCAGTGGTTGATAATGGACTGACAAAACTTTTATCAAAAATCTTGATGTAATTGTCATAAACATTATATTCTGCATACAAATCTTTGATGAATGCGATAAGATTTTGGTTGTTGCTAAAACCTGAGTTTTTGTTACCCTGTAAGACTTCTTTTTCTTTATCGATGATGTTATCGCCGTAAACTTTAGAAACCGATTCATTGATAAAAATGGGCAAATAAGTTTTGCCTGTAACTTCATTGGTATCGGTTTGGGTAAAAATAAACTCCATGCCTTTAAACAGTCGGCTTTTGATTAAAGCACTATCAATGGTATTAAGGTCAAATTGAATTTTTTCATACTTGTCGTATTGGTATTGCTTAAACTTTTTGACACCGTTGTCTCTTCGGTTTTCCCAAATTTTCCTCAAAATATCAATAGCGGGATTGTTTTTCTTGGATGTTTTACCTGTATAAATCGTAACTTCAGACAGGGCTTCTGCGTCTGACTCCAATTTGATTTCGATATCATAAGTTGCACTTTTGTTTAAGGGTAAAGTGTAAGTTTTATAACCCATAAAAGACACTTCTATGGCTTCATAATCATTATCTGATTGGAGATAAAATTTTCCGTTTTCGTCAGTGATGGTGCCAACTCTTGAATCTTTAAAAATAACGTTGGCGTATGGAACTGGTTCGTCAGATTCGTCATAAACATAACCGCTGACTTTGGTTTGGGCTAATGAAAGAAACCCGCAAAATAAAACAAAATATGTAAAATAAAATTTATTCATAAAAATAAAAAAGCTTCACTTGCATTAAACAAATGAAGCTTGGGTTTAAGGTTGTTAATTTTAAATATACATTACTTTTTTCACCGCTTTAATCACATCTTCATGATTTGGCAACCATTCTTTAAGTAAAACGGGTGAATACGGTGCAGGTGTATCAGCCGTATTGAGTTTAATGATTGGTGCATCGAGATAATCAAATGCATAATGCTGAATATGATATGCAATTTCAGTAGAAACATTACCAAAAGGCCAAGCTTCTTCAAGACATACTAAACGATTGGTTTTTTTTACTGAATTTACAATCGCTTCATAATCTAAAGGTCTAACGGTTCTTATATCTACAATCTCGCAAGAGACGCCATCTTTTTCTAATTCTTCAGCGGCTTTGTAGGCTTCTTTGATAATTTTTCCGAAAGAAACAATGGTCACATCTTCACCTTCTCTTTTGATATCGGCTTTACCAATCGGAATGGTATATTCTTCTTCTGGCACTTCACCTTTGTCTCCATACATTTGCTCGCTTTCCATAAAAATGACGGGGTCATCATCTCTAATAGCTGATTTTAAAAGCCCTTTAGCGTCATAAGGATTTGAAGGCACAACGACTTTAAGACCTGGTGTATTGGCATACCAATTTTCAAAAGCTTGTGAGTGCGTTGCTCCAAGTTGACCAGCCGAAGCTGTTGGCCCTCTAAAAACAATAGGGATATTGATTTGACCACCTGACATCTGACGTATTTTTGCAGCGTTATTGATGATTTGATCAATTCCAACTAATGAAAAGTTAAAAGTCATAAATTCAATAATAGGTCGATTGCCATTCATAGCTGAACCAATACCTATACCACTAAAACCGAGTTCAGATATCGGCGTATCAATCACACGCTCTGGACCAAATTCGTCTAACATGCCTTTTGAAGCTTTGTAAGCTCCGTTATATTCCGCGACTTCTTCACCCATTAAATAAACCGATTTGTCAGCTCGCATCTCTTCACTCATGGCTTCACAAACCGCTTCTCTAAATTGTATTGTTCTCATATTTTTCAAAATTATAAAAGCACCACAAAAGTAAACAATCAAATGACTTAAAAGGTTATCAATTTAATAAAATTTTATTATGCATGCATAGTAATTTTCAACATAAAATATTATCTTCGCATACGTTATAATAATGCTAAAAATATCAAACAATGAAAATATTAGTATGTATAAGTCATGTTCCTGACACGACGTCTAAAATTAATTTTAAGGATAACGACACTGCTTTTGACACAAATGGTGTTCAATTTGTGATTGGTCCCAATGAAGAGTTTGGTTTAACCCGTGCTATGTGGTTTAAAGAAAAGCAAGGAGCATCTATAGATGTGGTTACTGTTGGCGAAAAAGATGCTGAACCAACTATGAGAAAAGCACTTGCTATTGGTGCAGACAAAGCGATACGAGTTGATGCTAAGCCCGTAGATGCGTTTCAAGTGGCTCAAGAAATTGCCGATGTAGCCAAAAATGGCGACTATGATTTGATCATTGCTGGTCGAGAATCTATTGATTACAACGGTGGCATGGTGCCTGGTATGGTGGCTAAAATGATAGGTGCTACTTTTGTCAACACCTGTGTGTCTTTAGAAGTAGAAGACCAAAAAGCTACAGCTATCAGAGAAATTGACGGTGGTAAAGAAACATTAACTTGCGATTTACCATTAGTTGTTGGAGGTCAAAAAGGTTTGGTAGAAGAAAAAGATTTGCGCATCCCAAATATGCGTGGCATCATGATGGCAAGAAAAAAACCTTTGGAAGTTAAAGACCCTGTTGCCGAAAATTCGTTAGTTGAATTTAAAAAATTCAGTAAACCTGCACCAAAAGGTGAAATCAAAATGATTGATGCTGAAAATTTAGATGAACTAATTGATTTACTTCACAACGAAGCTAAAGTGATTTAATACATTAAAAAAACAAAATTATGTCAATACTTATATACGCAGAATCAGAAAACAAAAAGCTAAAAAAAGTGGCTTATGAAGTGGCTTCTTATGCGGCTTCAATCGCTGAAAAAACACAAGACGATGTTGTAGCAGTAACCATAAATGCTGAAAACACTGACAGTTTAGGACAATATGGTGTGAACAAAGTTTTAAATGTTCAAAATGAAAGTTTAGATAAATTTAATGTAGAAAGCTATTCAGAAATTTTGACCAAAGCTGTTAGAGAAACCAATGCTGACATTGTGGTCTTAAGCCAAAGTACTAATGCCAAATATATAGCACCTTTACTTTCGGTTGTTCTAAAAGCAGGTTATGCTTCAAATGTGGTTGAACTTCCTGAAACTGAAAATGGTTTTCAAGTCAAACGAAACGTATTTACCAACAAAGCTTTTGGTATGGCTGAAATCACTACAGATAAAAAAATTATCGGACTTTCTAGCAACGCTTTTGGATTGCATGAAAAAGAAACAAACGTTGAAACAGTCGATTTTAGTCCAGAACTTTCAGACACAAAAATTGAAGTTAAATCTGTCGATAAAAACAAAGATAAAGTTAGCATAGCCGATGCAGAAATAGTAGTTTCTGGCGGGCGTGGTTTAAAAGGACCAGAAAATTGGGGTATGATTGAAGAACTAGCCGAAGTGCTTGGTGCAGCTACGGCTTGTTCAAAACCAGTGAGTGATATGGGTTGGCGTCCACATAGTGAGCACGTCGGTCAAACAGGAAAACCCGTAGCTGCAAATCTGTACATTGCCATTGGAATTTCAGGTGCCATTCAGCACTTAGCGGGAATCAACGCTTCAAAAACAAAAGTAGTCATCAACATTGATGAAGAAGCCCCATTCTTTAAGGCTGCCGATTATGGTATAGTTGGCGATGCTTTTGAAGTTGTGCCTAGATTGACTGAAAAATTAAAGGAATTTAAGGCTAATAACGCTTAATTTTATAAATTGCACCTAAAATAGCGGTCTAAGATAAACGAGCAATTATCGTTGTTTTTTAGATCGTTTTTTATTTGAGTTTTATGGATTTAGTGCAATTAGACATTAAAGGAATTTCTTATAGTCAGACTCAGACTGGTGCCTATGCTTTATTGCTTAGCGAAATTGGTGGTTCAAGGCAATTGCCTATTGTTATTGGTGCTTTTGAAGCCCAATCTATTGCCATTGCTTTAGAAAAAGACATCAAGCCACCAAGACCATTGACCCATGATTTGTTCAAAACCTTTTCAGATAGCTTTGATATCACAATTCAAAAAGTCATTATTCATAAGCTTGTTGATGGTATTTTTTACGCCAGTTTAATATGTAAAAAGGGTAAAAATGAAAAAACTATCGATGCCAGGACAAGTGATGCTATTGCTTTGGCATTACGTTTTAAAGCACCTATTTTTACTTATAAAAACATATTGGATAAAGCAGGTATTCAATTGAAAACCTCAACATCTTCAAGCCAAACTCAATCCCCAAAATCAAAAGTTGAAACCGAAATTAAATCCAGTTTTGATTTAAAAAGTTTAAGTTTGAAAGATTTAAATAAATTACTTGAAGATGCCGTTCAAAATGAAGAATACGAAAAGGCAGCTCAAATTAGAGATGAAATATCCAAAAGAAGTTAAGTTATACATATGAAAATATACGCCTTTCTCCTTTTATGTTTTGTTTTGGTTATAACCACTTCAAAATTAAAAGCCCAAAACAACCAACTTGATTCTTTACAAACACAAAATGACAGCATCCAATCATTTACCTCAACAGAAAAAACACTAAAGATAGGTGATATTGAAAAAGCACCACAAAAAATTATTCCTATAGAAGGCTTTAGCTTTAAAAGTTTGTGGCGTGGTCTTTTAGGAATGTTTGTTTTGTTGGCTATTGCATTTGCTTTTAGTGCCAATCGAAAAGTCATCAGTTGGCGTACGGTTATTATTGGGTTAATTTTACAGTTGATATTGGCTTTTGGTATTTTAGAAATAGAATGGGTAAAAGCTATTTTTGATTTTGTCGGCAATATTTTTGTTCAAATCTTAAACTTTACAGCAGCTGGCAGCGAATTTTTGTTGGGTGATTTGATGGATCAAGACACTTATGGTTATATCTTTTTGTTTCAAGTTTTACCAACCATCATTTTTTTCTCGGCTTTAACTTCAATTTTATTTTATCTCGGCATCATACAAGTTGTTGTTCGTGGTTTAGCCTGGCTTCTTTCTAAAGCTTTAGGCGTTTCAGGTGCTGAAGCTTTAAGCGTTGCTGGTAATATTTTTCTCGGGCAAACCGAATCACCTTTAATGATAAAAGCTTATCTAGAACGCATGACACGTTCAGAAATTTTATTAGTAATGATTGGTGGTATGGCTACAGTAGCAGGTGGTGTTTTAGCTGCTTATATCGGTTTTTTAGGTGGTAATAATCCAGCTATGAGATTAGAGTTTGCAAGGCATTTATTAGCCGCTTCGGTAATGGCTGCACCTGGTGCTATTGTCATTTCAAAAATTCTTTATCCGCAACAAGCTAAAGTTGACAATTCAGCAGAAGTATCTATGGATAAAATTGGCTCTAATATCTTAGATGCCATTGCCAATGGCACAACCGAAGGCTTGCGATTGGCCGCTAATGTTGGTGCAATGCTATTGGTATTTGTGGCTTTAATTGCTATGATCAATTACGGGTTAGACGCTTTTGGCGGTCTTGTAGGTTTAAACGATTTTGTAGCTCAAAACACACCATATGAAAAATTTTCTCTCGAAGCTATATTAGGCACTATTTTTTATCCTGTAATGTGGTTAATAGGTGTTGCAAAAGAAGATTCAATGTTGATGGGACAACTTTTAGGTATAAAACTGGTTGCCAGTGAATTTGTTGGCTATATTCAATTGGCTGAGCTAAAGGATTTGGGTAGTGCTATTCATTTTAAATATGAAAAGTCTATCATTATGGCGACTTATATGCTTTGTGGTTTTGCCAACTTTGCTTCTATTGGTATTCAGATTGGTGGTATTGGGTCTTTAGCACCAGGGCAACGCAAAACTTTATCACAGTTTGGTATGCGTGCTTTGCTTGGTGGCACATTAGCATCACTGATGTCTGCAACAATAGCTGGAATGATTTTAGGCTGAGATTAGCTCCCCAATTTTTGTCTATCGGCATCAAGTTTTAAAAAGATAAAAATCAAAATTGTAAATCCCCATAAGCCTGAACCACCATAACTAAAAAAAGGCAACGGAATTCCAATGGTGGGAATCAATCCTGTAACCATCCCGATGTTTAGAAAAAAATGAATAAATATTATACCGAACACGCCATAGCCGTAAACCCGACTAAAAGTTCTTTTTTGACGTTCAGCAAGATATAGTATTCGACTTAAAAAAGCTACAAAAAGCAGAACAACAATTGCACTTCCAACAAACCCAAATTCTTCACCGACGGTTGTAAAAATATAATCAGTATGTTGTTCAGGTACAAATTTGCCCTGTTTTTGAGTGCCGTTTAAAAAACCTTTGCCTGTCAATCCACCACTTCCGATAGCCACTTCGCTTTGATATAAATTATAACCGCTACTTTTTGTGTCTGCATTAGGGTTTATTAGCACTTCAAAGCGTTCTTTTTGGTGGGGTTTCAATACTGAATTATAAATAAAATTCACACTAAAAATAAAGCCGAAACATAAAATACCTATTAAAACGGGTTTTAAAATACTGTTTTTCCTTTTTTTTCTAAAATAAATAATGCTTATAAAGATAAGGCCAAATACAATAGATGTAAGGGTTGAACCTAATACTAATACGCCTACAAAAATAGTTATAGCAAGTATAACACCCCAAATGTAAAACCCTGGCAAACCTTCTCTATATAAAGCTATAAGCAAAGAAAAATAAACCAAAGCACTACCTGTATCGGGTTGCAAAAGTATAAGTAAAACGGGAATAGCTATGATTAAAAAAACATTGACTTGATGTCTGAATTTGTTGATATTTACATTAAGACCACTTAAATATTTAGCCACGGCGAGAACAACTGTTGCTTTTGCAAATTCGGCAGGTTGCAAACTAAAACTTCCAAAAGAATACCACGCCGTTTGACCATTTATGGTTTTTCCAAAAAACAATAAACCCAGCAAAAGTACGAGAGAAAAAACATAAATGATAGAGCTGAAACGTTCATAAAATTTGCTTTCAATGGTTAAAACAAAAAGAATGATGACAAAACTTAAGATAATCCAAAGTAATTGTTTTCCATAAAAAGTAGATAAATCGAAGTAGTTCTTAGCTTCGGCGTCGGTCAAAGTTGTAGAATAAATACTCAACCACCCAAGTCCAACTAACAATGTAAAAAGCAAAATGCTTAACCAATCTATCTTAAAAAAAGTATTATTCATTGAGATTAAGATTCTCTAAAATGCTATCATTTTTGACCATAAAATCTATTTTTTCATAATCTTCTTTAGGGCTATTTTCTAAAAGCCAAGTTTCCATATCAGTTCTTGTAATTTTACCTTTTATGTATTTTTCAATCATCAAACTGGCTATTCTACCAGCATAACGCGAACCCCAATAGCCGTGTTCAATAAATACAGCAATAGCTATCTTTGGATTATCTACTGGAGCAAAAGCCACAAAAATAGAATGGTCTTTAAGTTGAACAACTTTACCATCTATTACTTTTTTGTTTTCTGCCGTTCCTGTTTTTCCTCCTATTTCTATGCCAGGGATTTGTAAATATTTTGCAGTTCCATATTTATAAACTTGATGCATCCCTTCTACAATAGGCTCAAAATGTTTTTTGTCAATTGTGGTGTAATGTTTTTTGGTATAAGTTGTATCTTTTATAGCATTGCCTTCAATAGATTTTAAAATATGCGGTTTGATATACCAACCTCGATTAGCAATAGCTGCTGTCATGTTTGCTAATTGAATAGGTGTAGCTAAAACTTCGCCTTGACCGATGGCATTTGAAATAGTGGCTGTTGCATACCATTTATAAGTCGGGTAATTATACATTCGGTTGTAATAGGATGAATCGGGAATAAACCCCTTACGACCAATGGGTAAGTCATAACCTAAATATTGACCTAAACCAAAACTTTTCAGATGATTGTGCCAAACTTCTATACCTTGTTGTGGAGTTTCAAAATTGTTGATAGTATTGAGATAAATTCGCGAAAAATAAGAATTACAAGAATGTGCAATTCCCGTTATCATATTGATAGGATTGGGATGATGATGACACCCTAATACTTTTCCTCTTGCGTATTGAAACCCACCGTAGCAAGTGTAGCTGTCCTTAATATCTACAGCACCTTCTTGTAAAGCTATAAGACCCGTCAAGACTTTAAAAGGCGAGCCTGGAGCGTATTGTGCTTGCAAAGCTCTGTTGTATAGGGGTTTGGTAATGGTGTCGTAATATAATTTCGTATAATTTCTCGATCGTTTTCTGCCAATAAGAAAACTTGGTTCATAAGTTGGTTCAGTGATTAAAGTCAATATTTCTCCTGACTGAGGCTCGATAGCAACAATTCCACCTCGTTTATTTTTCATCAATTTTTTGCCATAAGCCTGAAGTTTGGCATCAATAGCTATCGTTAAGTCTTTTCCTTTTTGAGGTAAGGTATCATATTGACCGTTTTTAAAAGAGCCTAAATCATTATTAAATCGGTCTTTTTGTATGTATTTTACACCTCTTACACCTCTTAATTTTTTTTCGTAATACTGTTCTACACCTTGTCGCCCAATTAAATCTCCAGAGTGATAGTAAGGTTTTTCTCTAATATCTTTATTGGAGACTTCTTGGATATATCCCAAAAAGTTTGCTCCTAAATCTAATTGATAATCTCTTAAAGAACGTTTTTGAATGTAAAAACCCTCAAATTTATACATGTTTTCTTGTAGATAAGCATATTCAGATTTTGTGAGTTGTGCGGTTATCAGCGAAGGTGCGTAATAAGAATATCGTTTGGCTTTTTCTATTCTTTTGATTAGCGTTTTTTTATCTAAACTTAAAAGCTTTGCTAATTCTACTGTGTCAAAAGCATCAAGGTCTCTGGGGACAAGCATGACGTCGTAGGCTGGTTGATTGCCAGCAAGCAAAACCCCATTTCTATCATAAATATAGCCACGTTGTGGATAATCGTATTCCACTTTAATAGCTAAGTTTTCTGATATATCTGTATAAGAATCACTAAAAACCTGAAGGTACAACAGTCTTATAAGGAATATTAGAGCTGAAAAAAAAATCAATATATATGGAAAAAATCTTCTCATTAGGGTTTAAATAATCTCAGAATTATTATAATTAAAATTGAACTAAATATACTTGAATATATAGTATTTTTTAAAATATCCAAGGCATAGTTTATGCTAAAATATTCCAAAGAAAACATTAAAAAATGATGTATTAACACCATCAACACCACGTAAATGATTTGTTTACTAAAATCTGCTTTTTTTAAATTTACACTATTGTAATCGTAGCTCAAACCAAATGACAATCTTAAAATAACTGGTCTAAGATAAGCTATTATCAAAGTGGAGCCAGCATGAACGCCACCAGTATCATTAAACAAATCTATCGTAATTCCTAAAACAAATGCTATGAGTAAAAGGTATAATCTGTTGATATCAAAGGGCAACATCAATATAAACATCATATAAATATAAGGATTAATATAACCTGACAAAAGCACATAGTCTAAAACAAGCACCTGAACGAGTACTAAAAGTATGAATTGTATGATATATTTTATATTAAAACTATTCATCATTCGTGTCTAATAAACGTTTGGCTTCTTTTATTTTTTTAGGAATTATAACATAGGCATGATTGATATTGGTCATGTCCTCAAATAGGTTGACTTCTATTTTGTAGTAGCCAATATTTTCATTTAGCTCATAATCTTTAATTAACCCAATTGGAATATTTTCGGGAAATATTAATGAGTTGCTACCCGTTACAATTGTATCGCCGACATTAAAACTTGCAGAGCGCGGCAGATCTTGAAGGTAAATAGTATTAGGGTTTGATCCATCCCACTGAAGTGAACCAAAATGGTTGCTGCCTTTTAATTTTGCATTGATTGATAAATTTGTATTAAGTATTGAAATAACTCTTGAATAGTTTTTAGTGCTTTTTTCAACAATACCAAGAATTCCGTTTGGTAAACTTATAGCATAATTTACATCAACGCCATCGCTTAAACCTTTATTGATGAGGACATAATTATCTACTTTAGAATATGAATTGGAAATGACCTGACAAGGTTTAAAAATATAAAGTGAATCTAAAAAAACAGTATCGTTTTCAGCAAGTTTGATATTATACAAACGTTGTTTCAAATAAATGTTTTCGAGCTGGAGTTTTTCATTTTCTATATCGAGCTCAAAATATTTAGTAAAATTATATCTCACATCTAATAAAAAAGCAGAAAATATATTAGTTGAAGATATCCATTTTGACTTGTGATAAGTGTGAGATTGAATAGTAAGCTGAATAGATATGACAAACAGCACAACAAATAAAATTCCTACTTTGTTTCGGATAAAGAACTTTATAATCTGCTGCATGCATATTCATTTATTTGATTAACACAGGCTTAAAGCGTTCAAGATCTTTTAGAGTAATGCCAGTACCTCTTACAATAGCTCTTAAAGGGTCTTCGGCAATAAAAACAGGAAGATCGGTTTTTTGAGAGAGTCTTTTATCTAAGCCTCTTAGCATAGAACCGCCACCTGCCAAGTAAATACCAGTATTGTAGATATCAGCTGCCAACTCAGGTGGTGTTTGAGACAAGGTTTCCATTACGGCATCTTCCACTCGTAGAATAGATTTGTCTAAAGCTTTAGCGATTTCACGGCTAGATATTTCTACTTGTTTTGGTTTTCCTGTCAACAAGTCTCGTCCTTGCACACTCATATCTTCAGGAGGAGTTTCCAAATCTTCTGTCGCCGCCCCAATTTGTATTTTTATCTTTTCTGCGGTTCGTTCACCTACAAAAAGATTGTGCTGCGTGCGCATATAATAGATAATATCATTGGTAAAAACATCGCCAGCAATTTTAACAGATTTGTCACAAACAATTCCGCCGAGTGCAATCACAGCAATTTCTGTGGTTCCACCGCCAATGTCCACAATCATATTGCCTTTGGGTTGCATGATATCAACACCAATACCAATAGCGGCAGCCATAGGTTCGTGAATTAAATAGACTTCTTTGCCATTAACACGTTCTGCACTATCTTTTACCGCTCGCATTTCCACTTCTGTAATACCACTCGGGATACATATTACCATGCGTAATGATGGTGAAAACAAGCGTTTTTTTAAGGCTGGTATTTCTTTGATAAACATGCTTATCATTTGCTCACTGGCATCAAAATCTGCAATCACACCATCTTTAAGTGGTCTAATGGTTTTTATATTCTCATGGGTTTTGCCTTGCATCATTGAAGCTTCTTTGCCAGCTGCAATAATTTTTCCAGACACACGATCTCTGGCAACTATAGACGGTGCGTCTATAACGACTTTATCGTTGTGAATAATCAGTGTATTGGCTGTTCCTAAATCAATCGCTATATCTTCGGTTAAAAAATCAAAAAAACCCATGCTTGTTGTTTAATAATCAATTGGCAAAAGTAATCAATTAATGTTTAAAATGTCGTATTCCTGTCATCACCATGCTCATATTATTTTCATTACAATAATTGATGCTCAATTCATCTTTGATAGAGCCACCTGGTTGTATCACGGCAGATATTCCTGCTTTATCAGCAATCTCTACACAATCTGGGAATGGAAAAAACGCATCACTGGCCATGACTGCTCCTTTTAAGTCAAATTTGAAATGCTTTGATTTTTCAATACTTTGCTTGAGTGCATCTACACGTGAAGTTTGTCCAGTTCCACTTGCAATCAGTTGTTTGTTTTTAGCTAAAACAATGGTATTAGATTTGGTATGCTTACAAATTTTTGAAGCAAAAACTAAATCATCTATTTCAGTATCAGACGGCGATTTTTGAGTTACTGTTTTAAAATGTTCTTTTTGGTCGGTTTTTAAGTCTCTGTCTTGAACCAAAACACCATTAAGACAAGTTCTGATCATTTTGTTTTTAAAAGCACTTTGTTTTAAAATAAGAATTCTTCTGTTTTTCTTTCCTTTTAAAATTTCAAGGGCTTCGTCTTCAAATTTTGGTGCAATGACGACTTCACAAAACAGCTGATGAATTTCTTCAGCTGTTGCTTTGTCTATTTTAGTGTTTGCAACTAAAATGCCACCAAAAGCCGAAACAGGATCGCCAGCCAGAGCATCTTTATAAGCTTCTAAAATTGTATCGCGTTGTGCCAAACCGCAAGCATTGTTATGTTTTAAAACGGCAAATGTTGGTGCTTCTCCTTGAAATTCGTTAATCAAATTTACCGCAGCATCTATGTCTAACAAATTGTTATAAGACAAAGCTTTGCCGTGCAATTGCTCAAAAACCTCATCAGAATTACCATAGAAATTTGCATTTTGATGTGGGTTTTCGCCATAACGTAAAGGTATAACCTCTTTTTTAGACAATCTCAACTCTGCATTGGTTTGGGGTTGATTGAGATATCCAAATATTTTAGTATCATAATGAGATGAAACAGCAAAGGCATTAACGGCAAAAGCTTTTCGCTCTTCAAAACTACTTTCAGCCACAGGCTTATTCAAAATATCTAAAACAGCTTGATAATCTGACTGAGAAGCCACACACAACACATCTTTATAGTTTTTGGCTGCTGCACGAATCAGTGAAATACCACCGATGTCTATTTTTTCAATAATATCTTCATGATTTGATCCCGAAGCTACCGTTTCTTCAAAAGGATAAAGGTCAACAATGACCAAGTCTATTTCGGGGATGTCAAATTTGGTTAAAGTTTTTTTGTCACTTTCATTATCTCTTCTGCTTAAAATGCCACCAAAGACTTTTGGGTGAAGCGTTTTAACACGACCTCCGAGAATGGAAGGATAATTGGTAAGACTCTCTACAGCAGTTACCTTAGCACCACAAGATTCTATAAATTTTTGAGTGCCACCTGTAGAATATATTTGAATATTGTGTTTTTTTAAAGCTTCGATAATCGGCTCTAATCCATCTTTGTGAAATACAGAAATCAGAGCAGATTTTATAGGTTTTTGAGGATTCATAAGACTGTAAAATAGGTTTTTGCAAAGCTAAGTTTTTATAACTAAAAATGGCGTTATTTTAAACTTCAAATTGAACGTTTTCAAACAAAAATTAAAATTAATCATTCATATGCTTTGGATATTTTAACTTAAACCTTTTTATATACTGATATTCAGTTATTTACAGCACCATTTGAATAATTTAGAAATCTTTTAAAATAATCATCAAAAAACTTGCATTTTACGTCAAAAAATCTATTTTTGCAGAAATATTAAAATTTAAAGAAATGTACTGGACTTTAGAGTTAGCGTCATATTTGAGTGATGCTCCTTGGCCGGCAACCAAAGACGAATTGATAGACTATGCCATACGAACTGGTGCACCTCTTGAAGTAGTAGAAAATTTACAGTCTATTGAAGATGAGGGTGATACTTACGATTCTATTGAAGAAATTTGGCCAGATTATCCTACTGATGAAGATTATCTCTGGAACGAAGATGAATATTAAATGATTTTCAAATAATTTAGTTATCCAAAGTCTCTTCAAAGAGACTTTTTTTATAAAATTTTTACATTTAATAAGATAATTTTGATGTCACAGCTTTTGGCAAAACCAAATGTTTCATCATCGAACCTCTCGACAAGATTGAGCAAATTTAGTCGAGATGTAACTTGCTCTCCACTCCTATAGAACTTAAACAAAATGATTTCAATATCAATATGTTAACTAAAAATTAATTCACATAGGGTAGGTAAAATCTTTTGAACACGCATGAGTTCTCTTTCAAACAAATTTCTGGTTTTAACACAACCTTGACAATTTGGCACAAAAAAAGATTAATCAACTAAATTTTAACGCAACTGACAATCTTAGCATACTTTTTGTTTTAACTTTGAAACTGCAAAAATTTATAATCCATTATGGGCATTTTAGATACCGTACTTAAAACTTTTGTTGGTGATAAAACCAAGAAAGACCTTAAACAAATATATCCAATTGTTGATCAAATCAAATCTTATGAGTCTGAACTCGAGAAACTTGATTTAGAACAGCTTAGGCAAAAAACACTTGATTTTAAAGCTAAAATTAAAGCGGCTAACGCAGAAGAGTTAGACAAGATTGAAGCACTAAAAAAAGAGGCCGATACTTGTGAAGATATCGATGAAAAAGAAAATATTTATACCCAAATAGATGACTTAGAAGACGTGGTCTATAAAAATTCTGAAAAAGTTTTGGATGACATTATGCCTGAAGCTTTTGCCGTTGTTAAAGAAACCGCCAAACGCTTTTTTCACAACACTGAACTTCGTGTAAAAGCTACAGAATTTGATCGTGAGCTTTCTGCTGAAAAAGACTACATCAATCTTGATGGTGATTACGCTATCTGGTCTAACTCTTGGGATGCCGCTGGAAAACCAATCACTTGGGATATGATACATTACGATGTGCAACTTATCGGCGGTATCGTTATGCATCAAGGCAAAATAGCCGAAATGCAAACAGGTGAAGGAAAAACCTTAGTAGCGACTTTACCGATGTATCTCAACGCATTGACGGGCAACGGTGTTCATCTCGTCACAGTCAACGACTATTTGGCTAAACGTGATAGTGCTTGGATGGCTCCAATTTTTCAATTTCACGGCTTGAGTGTTGATTGTATAGACTACTACAAACCCAACTCTGCTGAACGTCGCCGAGCTTATAAATGCGATATCATTTACGGAACAAACAACGAGTTTGGCTTTGATTATCTCCGTGATAACATGAGCCATTCAACTGATGATTTGGTGCAACGCAAACACAATTATGCCATTGTTGATGAGGTCGATTCGGTTTTAATTGACGAAGCTCGAACACCCTTAATCATTTCTGGTCCAGTTCCTAAAGGAGATGTGCATGAATATGACCAACTGAAACCTAAAATCAATCAGCTTGTTGAGATTCAAAGAAAATTCTTAGTCAAAGAACTTGCCGAAGCTAAAAAACTCATTGCTAATGGCGATACTAAAGAAGGTGGTCTGAAACTTTACCGAGTCTTTAGAGGTTTGCCTAAAAACAAAGCTCTCATCAAATATTTGAGTGAAGAAGGCATCAAACAACTCTTGCAAAAAACTGAAAACCACTACATGCAAGACAACAATCGCGAAATGCCAACCGTTGACAAAGACTTGTATTTTGTGATTGAAGAAAAAAACAACCAAATTGACTTAACCGACAAAGGTGTCGATTTTCTATCAGGAGAAGATGACCCTGACTTTTTTGTGATGCCCGAAATAGGAACAGAAATCGCTAAAATAGAAAATGAAGGGCTTTCTAAAGAAGAAGAAATTCAAAAGAAAGAAGAACTTTATAGAGATTTTGGCGTAAAAAGTGAACGTATTCACACTATGCGTCAATTGCTAAAGGCTTACACGTTATTCGAAAAAGACACCGAATATGTAGTCATGGACAACAAAGTGAAAATTGTTGATGAGCAAACTGGTCGTATCATGGACGGACGCCGATATTCTGATGGTTTACATCAAGCTATTGAAGCTAAGGAAAATGTAAAAATTGAAGATGCCACCCAAACTTTTGCAACTATTACTTTGCAAAATTATTTCCGAATGTATAGTAAACTGTCAGGGATGACAGGAACAGCGGTAACCGAAGCTGGCGAGTTTTGGGAAATTTACAAACTGGATGTGATTGAAATTCCGACCAACAAACCCATAGCACGAGACGACAAGGAAGATATGGTTTACAAAACCAAACGCGAAAAATATAACGCCATTATAGACGATGTTGTCAAATTATCAAAAGCAGGAAGACCAGTATTGATAGGAACAACTTCTGTTGAAATTTCTGAATTGCTTAGCAAAATGCTCAACATCAGAAAAATTAAACACAACGTTCTTAACGCCAAATTACACAAACGCGAAGCCGAGGTCGTTGCCGAAGCTGGAAAAAGCAGTGTGGTAACCATAGCGACCAATATGGCTGGACGTGGTACAGATATAAAACTTACCGATGAAGTTAAAAAAGCTGGTGGTTTAGCCATCGTCGGAACAGAACGCCACGATTCTAGACGTGTGGACAGACAGTTACGCGGGCGTGCAGGTCGTCAAGGAGACCCAGGAAGCTCACAGTTTTATGTCTCTCTTGAAGACAACCTTATGCGTTTATTTGGTAGTGAACGTATTGCCAAACTCATGGATCGTATGGGGCTCAAAGAAGGCGAAGTGATTCAGCATAAAATGATTTCAAACTCTATTGAACGTGCCCAGAAAAAAGTAGAAGAAAATAATTTTGGTATTCGTAAACGTCTTTTAGAATACGATGATGTTATGAACGCTCAACGTGAGGTGGTTTACAAACGTCGTTTTCACGCATTATTTGGCGAACGCTTGCGTATAGATATTGCCAATATGATTTACGATACAGCAGAAAGCATTGTCAACATCAACAAACAAGCAGAAGATTATGCCAATTTTGATTTTGAACTCATCCGCTTTTTCTCTATGGAATCACCTGTTGATGAAACGGAATTCAAAAAAACATCTATAGACAAGCTTATTGATAAAGTTTACGAAACAGCTTATAAACAGTATGAAGAAAAAATGGTTAAAAGTGCTGAGCAAGCTTTTCCAGTCATCAAACAAGTTTATGAAACTCAAGGCGATAAATTTGAACGTATTGCTGTGCCTTTTACCGACGGACAAAAAACACTTCAAGTTGCTACTAACTTGAAAAAAGCTTACGAAAGCAACGGTAAGCAATTGATAACTGATTTTGAAAAAAACATCACTCTCGCTATTATTGACGAAGCTTGGAAAAACCATTTACGCAAAATGGACGAACTCAAACAAAGCGTTCAATTAGCCGTACACGAGCAAAAAGATCCTTTGCTGATTTATAAGTTTGAAGCCTTTGAGCTCTTCAAAGTTATGCTTGATGAGGTCAATAAAGACGTGGTATCATTCTTGTTTAAAGGAGAATTACCTGAAAGAGACAACACCCATATTCAAGAAGTTAGACAAACCCGCCGACCTGAAAAAGTTCAAACCCGAAAAGACGAAATTCAAAATCTAGATGAACGTGCAGCCGCTTCAAGACAGGCTGGTCAAAATGCTAGCAACCAAGGCAATCAAGTTGTAGAAACTATAGTTAGAGACAAACCTAAAATAGGAAGAAACGATATTGTGACCATTAAAAATATTGAAACTGGGGAAAACAAAAGCTTAAAATATAAAAAAGCTCTTCCTATGCTCAATCAAGGCCAATGGGTTTTGGTTGAACAAAATTAAGCCTAATAAAGTCATGGAAAAATTTAAAATTGAATTCAAATGGGCATCGATTTTTACTGGCATTAATTTGATTTGGATTTATATTGAAAAATATTTAGGGCTACATGACAAATATATCGATTACCAGTCTATTGTAAGTCTCGTTATGCTACTTCCTTTAAGTTTGTGTATTTATATGAGTTTAAAACAAAAACGCGAAGACTACTATAAGGGCGAAATGACTTGGCAAAAAGCTTTTATTTCTGGTTCATTATTGAGTCTGCTCGTGGCAGGTTTATCGCCAGGACCCGTTTATGTGATGTCTCAATATGTCTCTCCAGACTTTTTTGAAGTGGCAAGAACGACCAATGTAGCAAGAGGAATGAGTGAAAAATTTGCTGAGCAACTTTTTAATCTAAACACTTATATCAGTCAAGCCATAATGTTTTACTTAGCCTTTGGCGTTATGATTTCAGCTGTGATTGGATTAGTTGTAAAACGTCAATCAACTCAAAAGTCTTAAAAGCTAAAGTTCAACTTAATTTTTATATTTAACATTAAAAAAAGAAAATGAATTCAAATTTTAACAGCATTATTAAAAGTAAAACACCTGTTTTAATTGACTTTTATGCCGATTGGTGTGGACCATGTAAAATGTTAGCACCCATTTTAAAAGAGGTGAAATCTGAATTAAAAGACAACATCAAAATCATTAAAATTGATGTTGGCAAAAATCAAAATTTAGCAGCACAATATCAAGTTCGCGGTGTTCCTACAATGATTTTGTTTAAAGACGAAAAACCCGTTTGGCAACAAAGTGGCGTTTTACAAAAGCAAGATATTATTAATATAATTAATCAACACTCATGAAAAATTTAGTTATAATTTTAATAGGTTTTTTACCTGTTTTAGGATTTACACAAACCGAAGAAGTTGTTATCAATAAAAACATTCAGGCTCTTAGAATTTCAGCAGGCATACAAGTTGAATTAACGACCAACGCTAAAGTCAACAAAATTGAAGCTGACAAACGTGTTTTGGAAGCCATAAATTATAAAGTTAGCGACTATGAACTCAAAATAGGTTTATCATTAGAAACTATTTTTGACGGTGATTTTCCTTTAAAACTTAAAGTTTACACTAAAAATATTGATCGACTTAATGCCGTTCAAGGTTCTACAGTAGAAATTCAAAACCTGATTAAAACAGACCGATTTTTTGTTCGTGCTACCGAAGGCTCAATTGTATCTGGCGAGTTTAAAACGCAATCTCTTGAGCTCAAAGCACTTTCAGGCGGAATCATTGACATTAGCGGAAAAAGTAAAGATCAAGATGTATTAGTCAATACTGGCGGTGAATACAAAGGGAAAAAATTAAAAACCGAAAACACAACTGTTAAAGTTACTTACGGAGGCAATGCGGTTGTTTTTGTTACAGAAAACTGCGAAGCCAAAATTGTTGTTG
Organism: Psychroflexus sp. MBR-150; assembly: GCF_053628795.1. Taxonomy (NCBI): domain Bacteria; kingdom Pseudomonadati; phylum Bacteroidota; class Flavobacteriia; order Flavobacteriales; family Flavobacteriaceae; genus Psychroflexus; species Psychroflexus sp. MBR-150. The sequence continues at coordinate 10,998 of NZ_JBRJHB010000013.1, read as the reverse complement.
GTGGCAATATTGATGTTTATGGCAATCCAAAGTATGTGAATGAAAAAACCACTTTTGGTGGTGAAGTTAATATTTTTAAAGACTAATAAAAACTGATGCCTTAACTCAGTTTTTTAACATAACTAAAACATTAGTTAAAATAACTTGAGTTCGATTTATAGAAATCTATAAATCAGAGGATTACATTTTTTTGTTAGCAAATTTTGACATTTCGAGCTTTTGGAAATTTTGAATTTCATTTAATGAAAAGCGACATTTTATGAGTTAGAATCGAAAAAATCGGTCTACAAAAACTTATCGTAAAATTTGAAGTGAGTCTCGCACGTGCGGGATAGGCATTGAACGATAAATTTAGATAAATATTTGTAAGCCTAGACTTTTTTGTTGAAGCCTGTCCTGAGCACAGTTGAAGGGTTTTGGGCGATGCAAAAAAGAAAAGAATAAACGTTGTAATTATCTAAATATGTGTATATTATAAAAAAAAACGTCATTGGTACGAAGAATGAGGATAAATCTCATCCTACTGAGATGTCTCGTCGCTTATGCTTCGCTCTGCTGATATGACAAATGATTAAATATCTGTATTTTATATGAATATATTTTATTGGAATTTATATCGAACTCACGTTAAAATAAATCAAAACAGAAATATCTTAGCACAGAGCTATATCTTAAAGTGAATGTTTTAACTTTGTAAGACAAATTTTAAAAAATGATAAGTTTTAATTCATCCGATTTAGAAACACCAGAAATTTATGCATACTTAGTTGCTGCCGTTGGTCCAAGACCTATTGCTTTTGCAAGCACTTTGAGCAAAGATGGTACTCCAAATTTATCACCGTTTAGTTTTTTTAATATGTTTAGTTCCAATCCACCAGTATTGATTTTTTCACCATTAAGGCGGATGAGAAACAACACAACAAAACACACGCTTGTCAATTGTAAAGAAATCAAAGAAGTTGTTATCAATATTGTTAATTATGATATTGTTCAGCAAATGTCTTTGTCAAGCACAGAATATAACGAAGGTGTTAACGAATTTGTAAAAAGCGGTTTAACGATGCTTAAATCTGATATTGTTAAGCCTTTTCGGGTTGAAGAATCTCCTGTTCAATTTGAATGTAAAGTAAAAGATATTATTGAGTTAGGTCAAGAAGGAGGAGCTGGAAATTTGATTGTTTCAGAAGTCGTAAAATTGCATATATCAGAATCTGTATTAGACGAAAACGGAAAAATAGATCAGTACAAGTTAGATCAAGTGGCTAGAATGGGAGGGAATTGGTACACAAGAGCCAACAGAGGTATGTTTGAAGTGCCAAAGCCTTTGTCGCAATTGGGTATAGGCGTAGATCAAATCCCTCAAAACATCAAAAACAGTAAAATTTTAACTGGAAATGATCTCGGTAAGCTTGGTAATGTTGAGACTTTACCAGAAAAACATCAAATAGATGAATTTTTGAAAGAAGAACATCTGCTTGAATTTGTTAAACATTCTGATGATACAGGATTACACCAAAAAGCTCATGAATATTTAAAAGGAGATGATACCTTTGCAGCTTGGTGTATTTTATTATCAAAAAAATCATAATATTATGGAAGTAGAAGGCAAAATAAAAGTAATTGGCGAAACTAAAGAATACGGAAGCAACGGTTTTCGCAAACGCGAAGTCGTCATCACAACAGAAGAGCAATATCCACAGTTTTTGAACATTGAATTTATTCAAGACAAAACCCAATTAGTTGATAAATTTTCTGTAGGTGAAAACGTGAAAATCGGAATTAATCTTAAAGGTCGAGAATGGGTGAGTCCACAAGGCGAGACCAAATACTTTAACTCTATTCAAGGTTGGCGAATAGAGCGTTTAGACCAAAGCCAAAATCAAGATGCTTCAATTCCGCCAACAGATCAATTTGAACCTGTAGATGATCTTAACGAAGAAGATCCTGAAGATGACTTACCGTTTTGATTTGTATAAAATTCTTTTGAAGTCTAATCAACAACTTTAATCAAAGTATCTTTTGAATTTGTAGTAAAGCCAAGCTTAGAATTTATACTTATTGTAAAAGTATAAATGCTGGTGTTTAATGTTTCAGGTACTTTAAAAGTTGTTTTTAAAGTTTTGATTTCATTTGCCTTTAATGTCTTAAGCTCTGGCAAGACTAAACGCACAGATTCAAATTTTGTTGGGTCGTCTTTTAAAAAAGCAATGTAAAAACTAAGAGGCATTTGTTTATCATCAAAGCGATAGTCAATATTGGTTGTGTTTGAAATTTCTAAAATGATATCATAAGTTTTCCCCTTTTTCAAAGTCTTATCCTTTATATCATATTTAATTTTGATATATCTTGAATCTTGATAGTAATCAACAAACCAACCTTTAAAAAGATTATCATTAAATTGATATTCAGAGGCGTAATGTGAATTCATATCATATATAAAAACTTTTTGTCCAAAATATTTTTTCTCCCAAGCCCACAATTCAAATTGGGTATGTCGTTTTCTATAAAAAGGTTTATTAGCCACTTTGGCTTCTGAGTTTGCAAAATAATAGGTCGCAGGTTTTTGAAAAGAACCTTTAAATATGACGGGTTTATCTTCTACAAATTCTTTCATTGTCTGGTAGTAAGATGTTTTATTGTCATCAAAACTCTGAGCTGGTAGTTTGTCTAACGAAATTAAAACTCTAGCTACTAAAACTAAACCAACCAAACTGACTACAACATATTTTATGGTATTATAAGATTGCGACAACTGGAGTAAATAGGGATAAACAATATAAATTATAGGAATACTTACAATAGTTGTCCAATGAGCCTCAACTCGACCTTTCAAAGTCATCAAGGTGAAAAATAATAGAATGCCAGCACCGACGAATCGCATAGTTTTTTTAAAATTATCATTTTCCTTTTTATTGAAAATTAAAATCAAAAACAAACTCAAGAAAAAAGGATTAAAAACAGCAAACTGTCCTGGTATAAATTCTAAAATGTATTTTATTTTAAAACCTTGAGAGCGATCAACTAAGTGGTATTTGAATGAAATAAAATCGTTTTGAAATAGCCAAATAAAATGTGGCAAAACAAGTATCAAAACCATTACAAAGAGAAACCAAAATCGCTTTTGCTTGATAAGTCGCCAATGCAAAACCAAAACTAAAAATATAATCAAAAAGGCGTGGTATTTGCTATAAATCATACCAGCAACAGTAATGGCTAACAAAAAGATGTCTGATGCTTTTCTTCGGGTTAAAAAATGCTTAAAAGCCCAAGTAAAGCCTGCAAAAAAGAAAAGTAAGGCTGTATCGGGTGCGGTCAAAAAACCATATACAGAAAACATCGGCAAACTAAAAGCCAATCCATAAAAGTACAAAACTTGTGAAGTAGTTTTTCTGTATTTATCATCTAAGGTTTGCCAAATTATCCAAACGGTTAATGTATGAACAACAACACTAAAAAAGCGTACTGCCCAAAGATCGTTAAAAAATAAGTCTCCAAGATAGGTTAACACTGCTACCATTGGCGGATGATCAAAATATCCCCAATCTAAATATTGACCCCAAACATAATAATAGGCTTCGTCGTGCTTTATACCTGTTGTTGAGATTTGAATTAAATCAATAATAAACCAAAGCCCAAGTAAAATATAAAATAGCGTTTTGCTATTTAAGGGTTTCATAAACAAATAACTGAATTAATTTTTTATTAATTAGACAAAATAAAAAGACGACTTAACAAAAAGATTTAAGCTTAAAAACCTGCAATAAGTTTTTGTAGATACAAAAAAATCCAAGGGAATTAAAATCCCTTGGAGAAGTGTTTTTTATAGGTGAATAACCTCGCCATAAGCATCAGCAACCGCTTCCATAACGGCTTCACTCATGGTTGGGTGAGGGTGAATAGCTTTTAAGACTTCATGTCCTGTAGTTTCCAATTTACGAGCTACAACAGCTTCGGCAATCATATCGGTCACACCAGCACCAAGCATATGGCAACCGAGCCATTCGCCGTATTTAGCATCAAAAATCACTTTCACAAAACCGTCTTTAGTGCCAGCTGCACTGGCTTTACCAGAAGCTGAAAATGGGAATTTGCCAACTTTAACTTCGTAACCTGCATCTTTGGCTTGCTTTTCAGTCATACCAACGCTTGCTATTTCTGGATTAGAATAGGTACATCCAGGAATATTGCCATAGTCAATCGGTTCAACTTTTTGTCCAGCAATTTTTTCAACACATAAAATGCCTTCAGCAGAGGCGACGTGAGCTAAAGCTGGACCGTGAGTAACATCGCCAATGGCGTAATAGCCTGGGACATTGGTTTGGTAATAATCATTAACTACAATTTTATCTTTATCGGTTTTGATGCCTACATCTTCTAAACCTATGTTTTCGATATTGGTTTTAATACCTACTGCAGACAAAACGATATCGGCTTCTAATGTTTCTTCGCCTTTTTTGGTTTTTACTTTAGCTTTGACTTTTTTGCCTGATGTATCTACGCTTTCTACAGAAGAATTTGTCATGATTTTAATCCCGCGTTTTTTGTAAATGCGTTCAAATTGTTTTGAAACTTCTTCATCTTCAAGAGGAACAACATTTGGTAGAAATTCCACAATGGTTACATCAGTTCCCATATCGCTGTAAAAACTAGCAAACTCAACACCAATGGCACCCGAACCAACAACTATCATAGATTTGGGTTGTTTGTCTAATGTCATGGCTTTTCGGTATTCAATCACTTTTTCGCCATCAATAGGTAAATTAGGTAATTCTCTTGCATGTGCACCAGTAGCTATAATGATATGGTCAGCTTCGTAGTCTGTGGTTTTGTCTTTGTTATCTTTTACGCTAACTTTTTTTCCTTTTTTAACTGTGCCATAGCCTTCAAGGACATCAATTTTATTTTTTTTCATTAAAAACTGAACGCCTTTACTCATCCCGTTGGCGACTTCACGGCTACGCTTGACCACAGCAGAAAAATCTTTATCGGCTTTTTCAACTTTTAAGCCGTAATCTTCAGCGTGGTTCAAATAATTAAAAACTTGAGCGCTTTTTAGTAAAGCTTTTGTTGGAATACAACCCCAATTCAAACACACACCACCGAGGCTTTCTTTTTCTACAATTGCTGTTTTTAGACCCAACTGCGAAGCTCTTATGGCTGTAACATATCCGCCAGGACCGCTTCCTACTACTATGACATCATACTTACTCATGTTAAAATATTTTCTGATTATTAGAATTTGCAATTTACTAATATTAGAGATAATGAGTGTTATTTTATATCTTTTTTAGTGGTTTACAGTGTAAATTTTAAAACGTTAAAATCTCTCTTTAACTTTTAGAAAACCTTATCAATTTAATATTCTTAGTTGTTGTAGATTTTTTATCTTTAGACACTTTCAAAATAAAATTAAAAACTTAAATAATTATGGGAAAAGGATTTTTTCAAGTGCCACCAGCGGTCAATGAACCTATTAAGTCTTACGCTCCAGGTACACCAGAGCGAGAAGAAGTATTGCAAACGTATAAAACTATGTATGAGTCTCATATAGAAGTACCTCTGTACATAGGAAGCCAACAAATTAAGTCAGGCAATACAAAACCGATCAATCCACCTCACGACCATCAGCACGAAGTTGGTGTTTATCACAATGCAGAACAAAAACACGTACAACAAGCTATTGACGAAGCATTAAATGCCAAACAAGCTTGGGCGGATTTACCTTGGGAGCAACGTGCAGCTGTATTTCTTAAAGCTGCAGATTTAATTTCAGGACCTTATCGTCAAAAACTCAACGCTGCAACTATGATTGGTCAAGGCAAAAATGTTTTTCAAGCCGAAATAGATTCTGCTTGTGAGATTTCTGATTTCTTGAGATTTAATGTAGAATATATGAGTCAGATTTTTGAAGAACAACCAGAATCTGATTCTGAAGCGTGGAATCGTGTTGAACACCGACCTCTTGAAGGTTTTGTTTATGCTATTACGCCTTTTAATTTTACGGCAATTGCTGGAAACTTGCCTACTAGTGCTGCGTTGATGGGCAATGTTACGGTTTGGAAACCTAGCGACAGTCAAATATTTTCTGCCAATGTTTTAATGGAAGTTTTTCAGCAAGCAGGTATTCCTGACGGTGTTATCAATATGATTATTGGTGATCCTGAAATGATTACAGATACCATTTTGGCTCACGAGGAATTTTCGGGTATTCACTTTACAGGAAGCACGACTGTTTTTAAAGGAATTTGGTCAAAAATTGGTCAAAATATTCACAACTATAAATACTACCCAAGAATTGTGGGTGAAACTGGAGGCAAGGATTTTATTGTTGCTCACAAATCTGCCAATCCAAAAGTGGTTTCAACAGCTTTGGCTAGAGGTGCTTTTGAATATCAAGGTCAAAAATGTAGTGCGGCTTCAAGGGCTTACATTTCCAAAAGTATTTGGCCAGAAGTAAAAAAAATGTTGATAGAAGATGTCAAATCTTTTAAAATGGGTTCACCAGATGATATGAAAAATTTTATCAACGCCGTCATTCATGAAGCTGCTTTTGATAAACTCGCAAAATACATAGATCAAGCCAAAAATAGTGATGAAGCTAAAATTATAGTTGGTGGAAGTTATGATAAATCTAAAGGCTGGTTCATAAACCCGACAGTGATTGAAACCACAAATCCGAAATATGAAACCATGGAAACCGAACTGTTTGGTCCTGTGCTAACCATTTATGTTTACGATGATGATAAATATGAAGAAACCTTAGATTTAGTCAATGATACAAGCATTTATGCGCTTACAGGTTCTATCATTTCAACTGATCGCTATGCGGTGGCTTTAGCTACCAAAAAACTTGAAAACTGTGCAGGAAATTTCTACATCAATGATAAATGTACAGGTGCTGTAGTCGGCAGACAACCTTTTGGTGGTGCAAGGTCAAGCGGAACTAATGATAAAGCAGGTTCTAAATTAAACCTACTGCGTTGGACTTCTCCACGATTGATTAAAGAAACTTTTGTGCCTGCAACAGATTATAGATATCCTTTTATGGGATAACAAGCTGAATTGACCTGATATTAAAACCCTACTGAGCTGTAAAAGTTTTGTAGGGTTTTTAAAATTTTAATAGATAAATATAATGATATTACGTGATTTGAAAACCTCTAATTCTAATGGTCTAATTTCGAGATTTAAGTCTCATAATTTTTTAGGGAAGAAAAGATATAGACCTTGGACAGTTATACAAAAAGAATTCTATCCAATCGCTTGACCTTGCATTCTGAGATGATAATCATTTAAAACCAATATAATCAAGGTGTTTTTTATGCTCTAAAGCGAGACCACATTTTTGTTGAAGACATCTTTTAGGCTTGTGCTATAGGTAAAAAATAAATATATTTACAAAACTATGGGATGTCATAAGTTCAATACTGATTTCTGTAATTTTTTAGTGGTTATTCAGGTTAACAAAAGATTCTATATACAAAAAATTGTGTAATCGTTTTTTATGCTAAGCATCTAGTTATGCTCGATACATACCTTGGTCAAAGCAATCCATTTGGACTGAAGTGCAAAGGTTATTATTTTGTGAGCCAGATACTGCTTTAAGCGTTGCATTAAAATATCTAACAAAAATTAAATTGTAACTTTGGGTAACAAAAGACCAATTTATATAAATTCATAAAAGGATGATCCATTAAACTTCTAAAGTTGAGATAGACTTTAATTCAAGCTATTAAAAGTGAAGTTTTACTTTAGCAAAATATTCAAATAAATGTTAATAATAAAAAATCTTAAGTTAGTAGTTCTGATTGTTTTATTTCCTTTTTATAGTTTTTATTCACAGGAATTGCTACCACCTATTACTAATTTTAGTCCAAATGTTTATAAAGCTGCTGCTCAAAATTGGGATATCGATATTGATGATAAAGGATTTGTTTACCTAGCAAATAATCAAGGTTTATTAAAATATAATGGATTAAGTTGGTCTATCTATGAATTGCCAAGAAACAATGTCGTTAGATCTGTGCATGCAAAAGATTCTCTCATATATACGGGTGCTTATAATGAGTTTGGTTATTGGAAAAAAAACTCTACAGGCAAACTGGTCTATAAATCCCTAAAAGATAAAGCTAAAGATTTTTCTGAAATTGATGAAATATGGCAGATTATATCAATTGGAGAACTCATTTATCTCAGATCTTTTGGAAAAATCTACGTTTATGATGGAGAAGAAATATCAATTGTTGCACAGATGAATCCAGAAGCTATGACGTCATTTCACAATCAATTGTATGTTTCAGATCGGCATAGAGGGCTTTGCGTATTAACGGATGAAGGATTTAAAGAATTGGTAGATCAAGATAGTCTTGGCGGAGAAAAAATTTTGGATTTTAGCACAATTGGGAACAAATTAATAATAGCTACAAAAAGTACAATTTATGAATATTCTGATTTAAAAATTAAACCCCTTGGAAACATTTCTCTATGGGAAAAATTAAAAAAATGGGAAATAAACAAAATAGAAGTCTTAGATTCTCAAACTATTGTGATAGGAACTGTTAAAAACGGAATAATTGCTTATAACTTAAATAATAATGACATTCAAGTATTAAATAGAATTAATGGATTGCAAAATAATACAGTCCTTTCTTTAGAGAGTTTTGATAAAATATTATGGATTGGTTTAGATTATGGAATAGATAAAGTTGAGTTGAGTTCACCTATTAAGCTTTTCACAGAAAGTACAGGTGAATTGGGAACCGTTTATGATGTAGATTTTGTAAAGAACAAGACCTATATTGGAAGCAATACTGGGGTTTATACTTTTAAAGACAAAAAACTAGAAATTTTGCCAGGTACCGAAGGTCATACTTGGAATCTTTATAACAATGAAGATACATTATATATCAACCACAATGCAGGGACTTTTTTTTATATAAACAACAAGCTTGAAAAGATTGAAACTAAAACAGGTAGCTTTAAGATTGAAAAATTACAAAACAAAAAAAAATCCGAATTTTTAATAGGAACTTATACAGGATTGAGACATTATAAAGACTCGATAAAAAACATCCCTAACTTAAATTTTCCTATTAAAGATTTTCAGTTATATAATAATTCAGATTTATGGTTATTAGGTCTTTATGAAGGTTTATATAAGGTTGAATTCGATTCTACTTTTAGCAAAGTTATTGTTGAAAAAGTTGAAATACCCAATGGTAAAATTGATGCAAATACAAGGATAATGAGTATCAAAAATCAGTTTACTGTTTTCAATAACGGCGAATGGTTCAAATACAATCCTTTTGAAGGTAAATTGGAAAGTTTTGAAGATTTTAATTTTTTAAAAAATAAAAAACCAATATTTAATGATGCTAAGATATTCTGGTTTTTAGATATAGAGAGTAAAACTTTTTATATGACAGATTTTGATGATTTTCATATAGACCTTAACTCAAAACAACTAAAAGACAGACTTGTCAAAAATTTCGAGAATATAATTTTTAAAAAAGATTCCATTTATTTGATAACTTTAAAAGACGGATTCTCTGAAATTGATCTCACTAAACTTGATCATCACATTCCTAATAAAGTTTATCAAAAACCTGAAGTTGTTGGAATCAGAAATGAAAAAGAAAGATTCAATTTAGACATTCAATATTTACCCTATAAAAAGTCAAGAGATATTTATATAGACATCGCTTATCCTTTTTCTATGAACATCGATTTAAAATATAAATTAAACTCTTATGAAACTTTAAAAAAAGGAACAATAAATGATGGTGTGATCAATTTTCAAAATTTAAATCACGGAGACTACGTGCTTCATTTTTATACTGAAGACACAAAACGAGGTATAGTAAACTTGAGTTCATATAAATTTACTATCTCTCCACCTTGGTATGCTTCTGTTTATATGAGGATAGTTTATGTTTTATTATGCTTATTGATAATTTATTTGATTTTTAAAATTAATAAATATAAACTAAAAAAACATAGGCAGAAATTAATTGCAGACTATGAAAGACATAAATTAGAAGAATCCAAAAGACAAGAAAAAGAAAAACTTATTGACAAGCTTAATTTTAAAAGTAAAGAATTAGCTAATACTACACTGACTTTAGCCAAGAAGAATGAAATCTTATTAGAACTTCAGAAAGAGATAAAAAATAATCAAGACGCTTTTAAAAATAAATATAAACTCAAAAATATATTGACTAAAATCAATAATGCTTTAAACAATAAAAATGAATGGGATGTTTTTGAAACTAACTTAAATGAAATTCATGACGAGTTTTTTAAAAAACTATTGAAATCATATCCAGATCTTACTAATTCAGACTTGAAACTCTGTGCTTATCTTAAAATGAATATGACCTCTAAAGAAATTGCTCCACTTTTAAGAATTTCACTAAGAGGTGTAGAAGTGCATAGATACAGGTTAAGAAAAAAACTTAACTTAAAAAGTAACCAGCATTTAAATAATTTTTTGATAAAAAATTTTTAAAATATCCGAGCAATATTTCTTTATTTTATACTGAATTTCAGTAAAATAAGTCAAAATAATAGATGGATAAAATTAGCCTATCATTTTCCTTGGGATGAATGTGTTAAAATTTATTCCAATTACTTATGGGAAAAAATTGAAATCATAGAAAATGGATAAATCCATTCACAATCAAATATTTGCAAACCATAACCAACGGTTTAAATCGTTGGCTATGGGAAATGCACAATCCTAAGCGTTTCAACGGTTTTAAATAGAATTATTCGTTCAAATTGGTATAAATTGACGTGAGTTCGATTTGTTGCAAACTGTAACTCAGATGATTGCATTTTTTTGTAAGCAAATTTTGTCATTTCGAACGAAGAATGAGGAGAAATCTCATCCAACTGAGATGTATCGTCGCTCATGCTTCGCTCTATCGACATGACAAATGATTAAATATCTGTATTTTATATGAATATATTTTATTGGAATTTATATCGAACTCACGT